>JAITKI010000023.1 GCA_031278515.1 Oscillospiraceae bacterium
AGCCCGCTGTGACGGGCCGCTTTTTTCGTAATATTTCCGCGGTAAGATGTGAATACTAACGCAAAACGGCCGCTGCGGCGGAACGGAGGGCTGCGGAATTTCACATTGTGCGGGAAAAATAGGCGCCGCCGCGCTGCGGGAGCGGTTTGGGAACAGCTATGATATTGTGTTCACCGACATCTCCGCGGGTCCGCGCGGTAAGATAAAGTTGACCGTCGCGTTTATAGACGGTCTCGCGGACAGGGAACAGATAGCCGCCGCCATACTGCGTCCGCTCCGCCGCGACAGTGCGCTGCGGCGCGCCGCGAGTGAGGACGCGCTTTTGAGACTCATGACGACGGAGGGCGTCGCCTACCATTGCAGCCGCGAAACACACGCGGATCAGGAAGGCGCGCTCGAGGCGCTGCTCGGCGGTCAGGCGCTGCTCATATTCGACGGGCGGCGACGCGCCGTGTCGTTTGACGTGCGCAATTTTGAGAAGCGCGCCATAACCGAGCCGACAAACGAGAGCGTACTCAAGGGTTCAAAAGAGTCGTTCGTCGAATCCCTGGCCGTCAATACGGCGCTGATACGGAGAAGGCTGCAGACGCCCGATCTTAAAATCGAGCGGTTCCGCCTCGGAGAGCACACGGGTACGTCCGTCGCCATAGCGTACATCGGGGGACTCGCGGACGGCGGGGTGGTGGACGCCGTTCGCGAGAGGATAGAGGGCGTTAAGGCGCGCGGGATAGTCTCGGCCGGTCAGATAGAGACGGCGCTGACGGGCGGGCGCGGGGCGCTTTTTCCGCAAGTGCTGTACACTGAGCGTACCGACAAGCTCTGCGGCAGCATATTGGAGGGGCGCGTCGGAGTGCTCACGGACGGGCTGCCGGTCGCGTATATCACGCCCGTGGACTTCAACTCGCTCATCCAGGCGCCGGAGGACTACGCCTTCAACGGCCTCATAAGCTCGGTGTTCCGGCTGCTGCGTTACGCGTGCGTATTCGCCGCGCTCGCGCTGCCCGCGTTCTACGTCTCCATAACCTCGTTTCATCAGGAAATGATACCCGCGCGGCTCGTAATCTCCATCATCGCGAGTAAGCAGGGAGTGCCATTTCCGACGTATATAGAGGTACTGCTCATGCTGCTGTCGTTTGAGGTGCTCCTGGAGGCGGGCCTGCGGCTGCCGCAGACTGTCGGACAGGCGGTGTCGATAGTGGGAGCGCTCGTCGTCGGACAGGCGGCGATATCGGCGCATATGATGTCGCCAGGCGTCGTCATAGTCATATCCGCAGCCGGCATTACGGGCTTCGTCGTGCCGTCGCAGGAGTTGTCCAACGCCATAAGGCTCGGGCGGATAATTCTCGTCCTCCTGGCGACCGCCGGCGGTTTGTTCACCGTGACGCTCGGGCTCGTATTGGCGCTCTACCGCATGTGCTCGCTCGAAACCTTCGGGACGGCGTACCTGTCTCCGTTTGTTGCGCGCGAGGGCAAGAACATGTTCCGGGACACGGTCGTCAGATCCGCCAAATCCGGGCGCGGGGAGAGGCGGCGATGAGGCGCGCGGCGGCGGCTGTGATTCTCGCGTCCGCGCTGTGCGCCGGCTGTTCGCGCGGATTCTTCCCGCAAATGAGCGATATAGAGCGGTTCGAGATTATCCGCGTAATAGGCGTGGACGCCGACGCGAAGGACGCCGGGAATGTGGAGATAACGCTTTTGGCAGGCAAGCCGGAGCCTGAATCGGGCGCCGAACAGGAGCGGGCGGGTATGGCGTACGCGCTGGCGTCGGAGTCCGCCCCGACGGCGCTTGAGGCCATAAATATTCTCAACATGCGCGCGGACAGGAGACAGCACCTGGGTTATATAGACTACTACATTGTAGGCGAGGCGGCCGCGCGCGACGGTATAGCGAAGTACACCGATTTTCTTATGCGCGACCACGAAACGCGCTTCTCGTCGAGAGTGCATATCGCGAGAGATACGAGCGCCCGCGAGCTTATGGCGCTCTTCCATTCCTCGGGCGAAAATTTGGAGGACGCTCTGGACAATATGGCAGAGACTGCAAACGTGATGAGCAACACGACTCCGACGCGCGTCATAGACATGATGAACATGCTCGACGACCGCGCGGCGGCGGTGCTTCCCGCCATCCGGCCCCATCTTGAAAGCGGCGGCGACTCGAGATTCTCACTTATTCCCGCCGGATACGCCGTTCTGGACGGCGACGAACTCACGGGCTTCATAGAGCCTGAGTACGCGCGCGGGTACAACTTTCTCACAAACCGCGTGAAATCATGTCCCGTATCCGTAGAAAACGCCCGCGGCGCCCGCGCCGGCTTCGAGGTGGTGTCGGAGGATACCCGCGTGTCGGCGCGTTTTGACGGGAACGGTATTCCGACGGAGGTCAAGTACCAAACGCGCGTCCGCGCCAATATAGCCGAGCAGCACTCCGGCGCGGATATTTTCACGCCGCAGGCGCGCCGCGAGTTCTCCGCCGGGATCTCCGACGTCGTCCGCTCCGAGATGGAAAGCGTCGTAAGGCGTTCGCTTGAACTCAAACTGGACTGCGCGCGGCTGGGCGAGAGTCTGCGCATGGCGTATCCCTCCAAGTGGAGGAAGACGGAGAGCCGCTGGCGGGAGATATACCCGTCATTGAATATAAGCGTGGAAGTGGAGACGGAGATAATGAGGGTTTATTCGCTGCGCGAGCCGAGCGGATACACCCCCGCGCATTAGGGGGACGTTGATGTGGAACTGACGGTATTCCTGGCAGCCGCGCTGGCGCTGTTTATAGGCGACGTCCGCAAAATGCGGGCGCCCGCCTCGCGGCGCGACATCCCGCCGTATATCGCGGCGGCGTCAGCCGCCGCTTGCGCCGGCGCGGCTCTCATTGCGGGCGGGGGAGAGACGAGCGTGATACGTCTCATCTGCGGCGTTTTCCACGCCGGCGGCTGACGGCGGGAGCGCTCATCCGCGCGGCGCGTTTATCACGGCAAGGCCGCGATAAACGAAAAGACTCTAAAGAAGGGGTAAACCCGACGTGATCTTGAGAAACGACAAAATTTCCATGAGACAGATATTCATAATGTTCATTATGTCAACGTTCTCGCCGGCGATCAGACTGTTTCCCATCCTGTGCGCGAGCTACGGCGGCGTTGCGGGCTGGCTCGGTCCCGCAGTGGCGGTCGCCGCGTTTGTTCCGCTCGTCGCCGCGCTGGCTGCGATGTTCGGAAGCGGCGGCGCGCCCGCCGATCTCGGCGACGCGTTTGAGATGGCCTTCGGGCGCGCGGGGCGCCAAATCGCGCTCGTCTTCTACCTCGCGTGGACGCTGCTGTTATGCGCGGTGTACGTCAGGTACTACGCGGAGCGTCTCATGAGCACAATATTCCCGAACGTCGATATCCGCTTTTTTCTCATACCGATGCTTGCTCTCATCTACGTCTCCGCGCGCGGGCGGATAGAGACGTTCGCGCGTTTCGCCGAGATAACGATATTGATATTCACGGCTGCTTTCGCCGTTCTCTTTGCGCTCTTCATACCGGGTGTAAAAATAGGTAATCTGCTTCCGCTGACGCCCGGCGACGCCGTCCCGGCCGCGCGGTCGGCTTTTCCCGTCGTCAGTATATGGGGTTACTTTACCCTGTTTTTCTTTCTCGGCGAATATATCGGAAACAAGGAAGATATAAAAAAACACGCGCGCGCGGCGATATTGTATCTCGCCGCCGTCACCACCCTCACGCTGATCTCCGTGACGGGGTCGCTCGGCTACCGCACGGTGACGCGAATGCCCGCTCCGTTTTTCAGCGCCGCCAAGCTGATAGAAGTCGTGCGGTCGTTCGACCGCATGGAGGCGATACTTCTCTCGCTCTGGGTTGTGTCCGACTTTGTCACGATTCTGGCGTTCACCTTTATCGCGATGAACATATTGAAGAAGCTGCTCGGAACGACAACGGCGCGTCGTTTCGCGTCGCCGCTGACACTGTTCGGGTACGCGGGCGGTCTCGCCGTCGCCGCCAACGGGCTTGAACTGGAAAGCTTCTCGTCAAACGCCGCCGTCATGTCCGCAAACGTGTTCGCGGGTACGGTTTTTCCGCTGATTGTATACCTGGCGGGCGCCATAAGGGGCAAATGGGCGCGCCGCCCTCCCCGTGACGGCTGAAAATCCGGCGCCGCGCGCGCGTTCAGAACGCGCCGAACTGTATCTGGTTGTCGTGGCTGTAGATATTGCAGTGCTGGCGGCGATCGTCTACGACAAACCGCAGGGAGCCTATGGCGATCCTGACGTTTTCATACAGCGTGCCGCTGCATCTTATATGGCCGGTGTTGGCCACGGTCACCTCGTCCATTATCTTCTTGTACTCGTTCCGGTATGCCTCCGCCGAGAACTCCAGTTCCTCGCGCGTGCGCAGCGCCGCCTCATACGTGTTGAGTTTGTCGCCTGTGAGTCTCCCCGCCGCCTTGTGCTCGTTCAGCAGCGATAGGAGACGGTCGAGCTTTGCAGCCTCCGCGTTGATTTTGAGGAGTTCCCGCTGCACCTCCTCGCCCCGCTGTATAAAAATCGCCGGTACGCCGACCTCAAGCTCCGTGACCGCGCCGCCGACCGAACCGATGTTTTTTGCCGTCACGTCCGAACCGACGACGTACTTGCCGCCCATTATGACGCCGGGCGCTGAGGTCACGTCCATCTTGTGCGCGCAGACGACGTCGCAGCTGACGAGCGACGACGCCCTGATGTTGCCGTACACCACGACCTTGCAGCCCTCCAGGAATTTTGCGGTCAGCGAACCGTTGCAGCGCACCTCGCTGCGTCCCGTGCCGCGCATACCGCCCTTTATGCTGATATTCCCGCCCGCGTCGAGGTTGGCGCTCTCCACAACGCCGCCTATCTCGATATTCCCGCCCGCTTTTACGGAAAAACCCGCGAGAACGTTTTCGGTTATTTTTACATTCCCTATGAAGTCGATATTCCCCGTCGCGTTTCCGACGTCCCCCTTCACGAGCAGCGTTTCACTCACGCTGACCTTCCCCGAGTCCAGCGACGGCTGCCCCGCGATCTTGGAAATCAGGCTCGTGCCGCTCTCGTCGAGATATACGTTTTTGCCGACCGGAGACGGCACGGCGCGTCCCTGCTTCGCGGGAATCTCCGCGCCGAGTACGGACATGCCCGCCTTGCCCGGCGTAGGCGGCGTTATCGTCGCCAACACGGTGCCGGCGTCCACATTGCTGAAAAGGCCTAAATCGCGGTAATCCACGGTGCCGTCCTCGCGCTCTTTCGGCACGCCGGCGCCGTCGCTCACGTCAAAATGAAACTCTATCGTTCCGTCCGTCCCATTTTCGGGAGGTATCCCGCGCGCTATCGTGTACGCCGACTCGTATGCGGGAAACGTATACAGCTTCTCCAGTTGCTGCTCATCAATACCGAAAGAGACCTTAACCGCGCCCAATGCCGCGCGTATCATCTCCTCCGTGGGCGGCAAGCCGCCGTCTTGCGGGGGTTGTATCTCGATATCCGCCGAGAGCTTGTCGCGCGCTACAGTGACCTTTATCTTCGCGTCGACAGGCTGTTCCCTTCCGGCGTTGCCGCTCATACGATTCATCCCTTTCGCCATAAGGTAGCAGGCGTCTCGAATAACGCCGCACTATAAGTGATATTATACAACGCCTTGACCGGCTTGACAATAGAGCTTAAAGAAGAATATTTTCGTTTGTAGGCAAATCGAGTTATGTGCATACAATATATAGTGCTGCTGTATAATAAAAACACAACATATAGTGTAGAGCGCCTCTGGAATCGCAGCAAACGAAAACATTCTATCGGAATATTTTCGTTTGCGGTGATTTTCGCCCCTTCGTCCTTTTCGCCGCAGGCGAAAAGAATTTTTGCACAGGAGTACGTCTCGTCCTCACGGACTGCGCTAAACAAGTTTCCGGCTAAAGCCGGGAACTTGCTCGCTCCGTCGTTCGTCCTCTCCCCACGAAGTCATTCGACTTCGCGGGGACCTCTATATAACGGAGCAAAAATTGTAATATCCCGCATTTTCCGGGGATTTATTCCTCGGAAAATGCTCTTTGCGAGCCGCGCACGGCGAGATCCCAGCTCCCGTGACTCGTTTGTGATGGCGAAGCCATCACAAACGAAATTATTCGAAAAATTTAGCTTGACTGTGACGCCGGTTTTTGGTAGAGTATAGGCGTTGGCAGAAAGATATGGTGTGCGCCGCCGGCGAGGAGTACGACGCCCGGCGCGTTTGTGGGAGGTGTGTTCTCAAGTGTATGTCAAAACAGCTACTATCATGAAGCAGGTGGGGCTTCACGCGCGGCCGGCGACATTCCTGATACAAAAAGCAAATGAATTCAAGTGCAGCTTGTGGATTGAAAAGGACGAGCGGCGGGTGAACGCAAAGAGTCTGCTAGGTGTGCTTTCGCTGGGTGTCGCCAAGGGCGCGACCATACGTATTATAGGCGAGGGCGCCGACGAGGTCGAAGCCGTAGACACGCTTTGCAGGCTTATAGACTCCGATTTCGCGGAAGCCGAGTGAGGCGGTTCGGACGCCGAGAACCCGTCCGCCGCTGACAGGCTGTTTGTACCGCCGTTTTTCGCGAAAAGCCGGAGCGAATACGCAACGCGTTCGCTCTCGCCCCGGCAAATTTCCGGTATGACGGCGCCCCCCGCGCGGGACGTGTTTTGCTTTCCGGAGCGGGTAAATTCATCCCGTCAGTCGGAGCTTGGCGGGAGCCACGGCCGCCTGCCAGCCGGCGGACAGGCGAAATCTGCGCATTATGACCGCCGCTCTTCGCGGGTCGTTTTGCGTTTGAGGCGAAGCGAGAGGCGTGGTTGTATTTATGGACTCGATACTATATATGATAAAATTGGCGCGCAGGTACTGGGGCGCCATTATTTTCTCGTTTGTTCTCGTGCTGATTGCGTCCGTGCTCACGCTCGCGACGCCGCTTCTCATATCCCGCCTGTTGGCTCTCATCGGCTCCGGCGTCGGTTTCGACATGACCGCCGTCGTGACGTTTTCCGTCACGCTCGCCGCGACCTTCGTGCTGCGGGCCGTGTGCAAATTCCTGAGCTTTTACATATCTCACATATGCGCATGGCGCTTCGTCCCGTGGCTGACCGATCATATCTACGCAAAACTGCAGCGGCTGTCTATGCGATTCTACCACAACCGCCAGACAGGCGAGCTGATGAGCCGGGCGGTAAACGACGCTCGGCAGATGGAGGTGCTGTTCGCCCACTCGCTGCCGGACCTGATGTCGAGCATAGTCATCACCGTCCTGGTAACGGTGGTGCTGTTTACGATCAATCCGCGCATAGCCGCGCTTACCGTCGTACCGATACCGCTCATCGTCGTATCGAGCAGGATATTCATGAAGCGCGTCGGCCCGATAATAAACTCCAACATGCGGCTGCTCGGCGACCTCAACGGCGCCTTGCAGGACAATCTGTCCGGCATCAAAGAGATACAGGCTTTCTGCCAGGAGGAGCGCGAGCTCCGCAAGATAAGCGAAATCGACAAAAAATATTCCGACGGCAACATTGTATGGAGCATGAATACAAGCCTGTTCACGCCGTTCATTGAGCTGCTGACGTCTCTCGGCACAATATTCGTCATCGCCGGCGGCGGTTATCTCGCGCTGCGCGGCGAGATGACGGGCGCGGAGATAATGGGTTTCGTTCTGTATCTCAGCCTGTATTACCAGCCCATAGCCACTCTGGCTCGGCTGACGGAAGATATACAGACGGCGCGCGCGGGGGCGCGGCGCGTCGTGGAGATACTCGACGAGTTCGAGGAGATCGTGGACAAGCCGGACGCCGTGGAGATGACGCAGTGCGACGGGAGCGTCGAGTTTGATCACGTCAGCTTTCATTACCAGCATGAACAGCCTATATTGAAGGATATCTGCTTCAAGGCGGAGCCGGGCCAAATGATAGCGCTCGTCGGTCCGACGGGCGTCGGTAAGACTACGCTCATCTCGCTCATCGAACGGTTTTACGACCCTGTGGAGGGCCGCGTTATCATCGGCGGACGCGATATACGCGATGTGACGCTCAAGTCGCTGCGAGGACATATCTCGATTATCTTGCAGGACGTGTTCCTGTTCAACGGAACCGTCGCCGATAACATTGCCTACGGCGCGCGCGACGCCTCCGGGGACGACGTAAAGGCGGCGGCGCGGGTCGCGTGCGCCGACGGCTTTATAAGCGAGCTCCCGGACGGTTATAATACTGTCATAGGCGAACGCGGCGTGCGGCTCTCCGGCGGTCAGAAGCAGCGCCTCGCCATAGCGAGGGCCGTGCTGCGTGACGCGCCGATACTCATAATGGACGAGGCCACGGCGTCCGTAGATGTCGAGACGGAGGCGGAGATTCAAAAGGCCATATCGACGCTTGTGGGAAACAGGACGGTATTCGTCATAGCGCATCGGCTCTCAACCGTCAAGCGGGCGGACTCCATATTCGTTATCGAAAACGGCGCCATAGTGGAGCGCGGCACACATGAAGAGTTGGTATCGGCGGGCGGGCTGTACGAGCGCCTGTGTCTTATCCAACTTCAGGCGAGTGAGGACGTGCTGAAGGCCCTGTCGCGCTATACGGCCGACGCTAACGCCGGAGAGATCACTCCGGACGAACAGTAATCGCGGGAAGGGAACACACCTGATGCTTGAGAGGCTTGCGGAGATTGAAGCGAAATATTCGGAGTTGGAAAGGCGTATGCAGGATCCGGAGTCGTACGGCGACCGGGATCTGTACGCGCGTATGGCGCGCGAACAAAAGGAGATAGCGCCTGTCACGGAGGCGTATCGCCGGCTGACAAAGCGGCAGAGAGACGCCGAGAGCGCGAGGGAACTGATGTCCGATCCGGAGCTTCGGGAGCTCGCGCAGGAGGAGTACGAGACGGCGCGCGCGGACATAGAGCGCGTGGAGGATGAGCTGAGGCTGCTGTTGCTGCCGCGCGATCCGAACGATTCGAAGAACGTAATTATCGAGATACGCGGGGGCGCAGGCGGCGATGAGGCGGCGCTCTTCGCGCAAAGTCTTTTCCGCATGTACTCCATGTACGCGGAGACGCGGCGCTGGAGCGCCGAGACGGCGTACGTGAACGGCACGGAGCTTGGAGGCATCAAGGAGATCAGCTTCATCGTGGAGGGCGACGGGGCGTACTCCAGGCTCAAATTTGAAAGCGGCGTACACCGCGTACAGCGCGTTCCGGACACGGAATCGTCCGGGCGCATACACACGAGTACCGTCACCGTCGCCGTACTGCCGGAGGTGGACGAGGTGGATTTTGAAATCAATCCCGCCGAACTTCAGATAGACACGTTTCGCAGCAGCGGGGCGGGCGGTCAGCACGTCAATAAGACGGAGTCCGCGATACGGATAACACACCTGCCGACGGGTACGGTAGTGGAGTGCCAAGATGAGCGCAGTCAATACAAAAACCGCGACAGAGCGATGAAAATACTCCTCTCCCGTCTTTACGAAGCGGAGCAAAACAAGCAAAAAGCGGCTCTCGCCGCCGAGCGCAGGAGCCAGGTCGGTACGGGGGACCGCTCCGAGCGCATACGCACGTACAACTACTCTCAGGGACGCGTAACCGATCACCGCATCGGTCTGACATTGTACAAGCTTGAGCAGATACTCAACGGGGATCTGGACGAGTTGATAGACGCGCTCATCATGGCGGATCAGGCGGAAAAGCTGAAATTCTCTCAGGTCGGCTGATATGGATACTGTGGTAATCGCGCCCGGAGACGACATATCTCCTGCGGCGGAGTTCATAGCGCGCGGCGGCATTGTGGCCGTTCCGACGGAAACGGTGTACGGACTTTGCTGTGACGGATTAAACCGGGAGGCGGTGCTGCGGCTGTTTGAGGTAAAGGGCAGACCGCCGGATAAGCCGGTGAGTTTGCTCATAGCGGAGAAGGACGCTATGAGCGCCGTATGCCGCGATATTCCGGACGCCGCGTTCCGGTTGGCGGAGACTTTCTGGCCGGGGCCACTCACAATGGTGCTCACGCGCTCCCGCTCCGTACCGGATCCCGTAGCGGCGGGCGGTTGCACCGTGGGCGTCAGATGTCCCGATAACGCTGTGGCTCTCCGGCTGCTGCGCATGGCGGCGACGCCTTTGGCGGCGCCGTCCGCCAACCCGTCGGGTCTCGGCAGCCCGAGGGACGCCGACGCGGTTCTCAGGTATTTTGAGGGTAAAATAGACTGCGTGGTGGACGGCGGGCGCTGCTCGATAGGAGTGGAGTCCACGGTGGTCGCCGTGGAGCGCGGCGGCGTGAGGCTTCTGCGCGCGGGCGCGATAGCGCTCCGCGACATCGCCGAGGCGGCGGGCGCCGGGGTTTCGGCGTGACGGCGGCGAGGGGCGCGGGCGGCGCGGGCGCGTTCCTGGTTTTCGGCATAACGGGCGGCACGGGCGCGGGTAAGACGTCGGCTCTCAGAGCGCTCGGCGGTCTGGGTGCGCTGACTATCGACTGCGACGAGGTCTACCATGAACTGCTCTCGGAGGACGCCGGGCTGCGGCACGAGATCGCCGAGCGATTCCCCGAGGCGGCGGCGGACGGCGGGATAGACAGGCGGACGCTGGGAGGTATTGTGTTTGCCGACGCGGAAGCTCTCGAGGAGCTGAACGGAATAACGCACAAGTACGTAGACGCGGAAGTCCGGAGGCGCTTGGCAAACTGGAGATCGGGCGGCGGAAAGTTGGCGGCCATAGACGCGATAGCGCTCATCGAGAGCGGACTGCACGAGATGTGTGACATCGTCGTGGGCGTACTCGCGCCGCCGCGGCTTAGGGAAGAGCGCGTGACGGCGCGAGACGGCATAAGCGCTCTTCGCGCGCGGGCGCGCATTGAGGCGCAGCGCACGGATACGTTTTACCGGCGCAACTGCGATCACATACTCGTAAACGACTGCGGCGGCGCCGGGGAGTTTGAAAAAAAGTGCGGCGAGTATTTTAAGAGCGTGATTGCAAGCCTGCCGCGCTGACGCGCGCCCCCGGCGCGCCGATTGCGGAAACCGCAAATTGCCGGCGGGCAAATATCGCGCCCTCGCGCGACGAAAGGAATGGTTGTTCATATGGCGGACAGAGAAGAATTGTTTTTTAAGAAAAAGAATGTGTACGACACAATAAGCGAGGACGACCGCGCGCGCGCGTTTGCCTACGCCGGTGAGTATAAGCGCTTTCTCGACAGTTCCAAGACGGAACGCGAGGCTGTGCGCGAGGCTGTCAGTTTGGCGGAGGGCATGGGCTTCAAGCGGTACGCGCCCGACATGGAACTGGCTGCCGGCGCGAAAATATACACGACGGTCGCCGACAAGACTGTTTTTCTTGCCGTAATAGGCGGCAGGCCCATATCCGAGGGTGTGAATATAGCGGCCGCGCACGTCGATTCCCCGCGTCTTGACTTAAAGCAGTCGCCGCTCTACGAGGATGAGGGACTGGCGTTTTTCAAAACGCACTATTACGGCGGTATAAAGAAGTACCAGTGGGTGACTCTACCGCTTGCGCTGCACGGCGTAGTCATAAGGAAGGACGGCTCGCGCGCGGACATCGTCATAGGCGAGGATGAGAGCGACCCGGTGTTCCTGATAACCGACCTCTTGCCGCACCTCGGCAAGGAACAGGAGAAGAAAACACTCGGAGAGGCGTTTACGGGCGAAAACCTGAATATTCTGCTCGGCAGTCGTCCGGAGGGCGAGGAAAAGGAGTCCGACCGCGTAAAACTCGCCGTGCTGCGCATATTAAACGAGAAATACGGTCTTATCGAAGAGGATTTCCTGTCTGCGGAACTAGAGGCCGTGCCGGCGGGGCGCGCGCGCGACCTCGGACTGGACGGCTCGATGATCGCCGCGTACGGACACGACGACCGCTCGTGCGCGTTTGCGGCGCTCAGGGCGCTCTTGGACGCGCGCGAGCCGGAGCGCACGGCCGTGTGCGTACTTACAGACAAGGAAGAGATAGGCTCCGAAGGCATGACGGGTATGCAGTCGGCGGCGTTTGAGGACTTCATGTCGTACCTTTGCGGGGGATTGCGTCACGCCGGCAGGACGTTCTCCAAGTCGTTTTGCATCTCGGCCGACGTATGCAACGCTTTTGATCCGTGCTTTCCGGATGTATCGGAAAAGAACAACAGCGCGTTCATAAACCGCGGCATGGCGGTTATGAAATACACAGGCGCGCGCGGCAAGTCCGGCTCGAACGACGCGTCCGCCGAGACGGTCGGTTTTTTGCGCCGGCTGTTCGACGAGAACGGCGTGGCGTGGCAGACGACGGAGCTGGGAAAGGTCGATCAGGGCGGCGGCGGTACCGTGGCCATGTACATGGCAAACCGCAACATTGAGACAATCGACGCCGGCGTGCCGGTGCTCTCCATGCACGCGCCGTTTGAAGTCGTGTCAAAACTTGACTGCTATATGGTGTACAAGGGTATCCGCTCCCTGTACGAGCGGAAAATGTGAAGCTTACGGTTCCGGCGACAGCGCCTTTTTGAGCCCTTCAAAATCCAGAAAATCTTCCGCAAACTGCTTGCGCAGCAATGAGCGCGGGACGAAACCGTTATACTTGCCGGCGATCTGGATGTCGTCGGGCAACGGGAGACTGTGAGGATCCAAGCCGGAGCGCAGTATATCGTCTATGATGTCCCGCAGTTCCTCCGCGCCTCCGCCGAAATAGACCTCGAGATATACGCACGCTCTCCACGGCACATTGCTCTTGATCCCCCTGCCCAGCAGCGCGTAGTGCAGAGTGTAGAGCTGACGCGTACCCACCCACGGGAACACGGCATATTTTCGTTCGGACAGCGGCGTTATCATCTCGTCCAAAATGCCGCTGTTGCGGGCCAGAAACCGTATCTCTTCGAGCCGCTCCGCGCAGCTGTCGCTCAGATACGCGTAACCCTCGTCTCCGAGCAGCACGCTCCGCATCTTGCGAACCAGCGTCGTGTGCAGTTCGTACTCAAAATCAACGTCCCAATCCACTACGGATACGCCCGGAACGCGCCTGACAAAAATGACTTTCGCTTTCTCATTCACTTCCGCCGTTTCCCACGTGATACCCGCCAGCAAAAACCGTACGCCGACGGGATAAATCTTGTCCACCGTGCCTATGGCCCTGTTCTCATCTTTCACGAGATAGTAGTCTTTCACGATAAAAACGGTATAAAAATGGAAGTGATTTACAACAGGCTCCCCGGCGCGCCCTATGATCAGGCCACTGTTTTCAGTCCTCTGTATGTGTTCTGTCTCAACGAGGTGTCCCAGCAACGTCCTGTAATCCTCCTGCGAAATATACCGGAAACTGCGCAGTGACAGTATGTCCTGCGCCAGCCTGGCGGGTGAGAGTTCCCCGCCGCTCCGCAGATGGCTCATAGTCTGGTGGTACAACAGCGAGTACGGATGGCGTTGCGGAGGGATAGGTTCTATCCATCTCTCCTTCGTGTAGAGCTCAATTATAGATATGAGCCGTATGAACGCCCAGTTTATCGGCCCGAGCGAGTCGGCCGCCGTAGTCTGAACCTCCTCGACGAAGGTGAACAGTAACTGAGGTGTCTGCCCGCGTCTGCCACACCTGCCGAGACGCTGCGCGAAGCTGGAGACGTTGATAGGCGCGCCGACCTGTACCACCTGATCTAGCGAACCGATATCCAGGCCCAGTTCAAGCGTCACCGTCGCGCCGGCGACTATTTTGTCGTCGGAGGACTTCATCTCATCCTCCGTCTGCTCGCGCAACAGCGCCGATACGTTCCCATGATGCACCCTGTACACATCCGGCGCTTTGCGCTTTTGCGCTATCACGCGGAGGTTTGCAAGCACAAACTCGGTCTCTTCACGGGAATTCGTAAAGATGATCGTCTTCCTGTCGAGCGTCATGCGAAATAGATACTCAAAGTGCTCTCTGTCGCCGGAATCGGTGTTCGTTTCGTCTCCGTCGCCGGCCTTTACGAACCTGTGTACGTGCAGACGCACACTCTTTTTACCCTCGTCGGCGACGGGCGACCGGCACTGCCTGTCCGTCCCGGTGTTCAGCCAGACTTCCGCGGCGGAGACGTCGCCGAGCGTCGCGCTAAGGCCGATGCGACGCGGGACTACGCCGGTGAGATTCTGCATGCGCTCCAGCAGACAAAGCACCTGCACTCCGCGCTGATCGCGCATGAAGTGGTGTACCTCGTCGATTATCACAAAGCGCAGGTCCGAAAACAGCTTCAAACACGCGCCGCGCCTGTTTGTGAGGAGACTCTCCAGCGACTCCGGCGTGATCTGCAAGATGCCGGCAGGATTTCTTATAAGCGCGTTTTTCTTAGACGGCGAGGCGTCGCCGTGCCACTTGCACACGGGTATGTTTGAATCCAGTATCAGCTGCTCAAGCCGTTTGAACTGGTCGTTGATGAGAGCTTTTAGCGGGCTTATGTACAAAACGCCCACCGAGGACGGCGGATCCTCGTGCAACGCGGTCAGCACGGGTAGAAACGCCGCCTCCGTCTTGCCGGACGCCGTGCCGGAGGACAGTAGGAGGTTATCGTCCGTGTCGAAAATCACCTCGCACGCCGCCACTTGGACGCCGCGCAATTCCGTCCACCCGCTGTTGTAGATGAAATCCTGAATAAACGGCGCCAATCTGTTAAAAATGTCCATATGCTTTACCCATTTATCATGCTAAATTAAAGGACCATACCCGCAATGGGCGCAATATGGTCTTTCATGCAGTTCTAATTCCTTTATCAAAAAACTGTCCAAAACAAAAATGGCTCTACAACCGATTTAGTTGAAAAGCGGTTTCTGAAGAACGCAAGTATATTGTCCTCGTGGCGCATAGTTGTTTCGGCGGCGGTTTCGCATGAGAAGCAGCAGAGGAAAAGCGAAACTGCCAACGCGGCTGCGAATGTCCGTTTCGTGTCCCGCGTCTCCAAAAAAGTTTCTTTTGCGTCCTGTCACTAGACACAGAGTCCTCATTCGCCGACCTCCCAAAATTGTCCCGTCGCGAAAAAGTATATGTATCTGCGCGCGACGGGCAGGCCGGTTATGCGCGTGAGCGCCGAGGCGTAGTGGCGCAGCTGCGAAGAATAATACTCCGCCCTCTCCCCCGCCGTGTCTGCGGTCACGCGGTCGGTCTTGAAATCAATAACCGTTATCCTCTCGTCCGACACGTACGCGCAATCCACTATGCCCTGGAACAATATGTCGCCGTCGCCGCCGGGGAAAAACTCCGACGCCGGCGTCAGGAGCGAGAACTTGAATTCCCTGAATACTCTGTCCGCCTTGCAGAGCTCCGCGCCTGTCGCGGAATCAAAAAACGCGAAGATGCCGCTCACATCCGCCGCCGCCGCTTGCTCCCGCGTCACGGCACCCGTGTCCGCCAACCTGGCTATCTCGCCTTTTATCCCTTCGGGGCTCGCGCATTTGCCGTAGTCGATATGCCGCATGATGAGGTGGACGGCCGTTCCGCGCTCCGTCCCCGTCATGCTCCCGCCCCGAATCGCGGGCAAGACAAACTCCGCCCTGCGCTCCCTGACGTAAGACTGCGCGTCCTGCGTAACCGCCGCGTCCGACAGCCTGCCCTTTACCTCGGAAACTGTCAGCTTTGACGGCAGATCTACGGATGTCCGCCACGCGTACTCAAACGCGAAGCGGCGTCGCAACTCCTCAACGTCCTCCGCGCGCGCGCACTCTCCGTGGGGCGCCGTTTCCGCGTCCGCCCGAACGGCGCCGCCCGCGTCGGAATACGCGTCCGGGCGCGGCGCGTCATACAGCCGCATATCCCAAGCCCCCGGCGACGAGACCGACTCCGTTCCGTCTCCGGTAAGACAGAGCGATTCCGGACGTGTCAGCGCGGCGAGCAGTATCCAGTCCGATATGCTTGAGGAGTCCCTTAGCGTCTGGTCGGGAACAGGGCGGGAGGTGTATCGCGACAGTCGCTCCAGATTCCCGGCCGCCTGTCTCTGCGTGCTGACGATCACGAGCTTCTCACGCGCCCGCGTCATGGCGACGTAAAGCACGCGCATCTCCTCCGACATCATCTCCGACGTGAGCGCGCTCCCTATGGCGGCGCGGGCGAGCGTCCGGTACTCGATGCGCCGCCGTGTATCGCGCCGTTTGACGCCTATTCCCAATTTTGAGTGTACCAGCGCCGGCGCCCTCGCGCTCTCCCTGTTGAACCTTTTCGCGGTGTCGGCCAGAAACACGACGGGAAATTCAAGCCCCTTCGACTTGTGTACGCTCATGATACGCACCGTCCCGCCGCCCGCCGCGCTCTCACGGCGCTCACCCGGCTCCCTCCCGCTCTCCGCGAGTCTGCGCATAAACGAGACGAAGCCGAACAATCCCTTGTATCCGCCGGCCTCTAATTTGCGCGCGTATTCGGCCAGCAGCATGAGGTTTTCACGCCTGCGCGCTCCCCCGCGTCTCGCCGCCATCCTGCCCGGCAGCTTTGTCACGTTGTATACGTGAAAGATGAGCCGTTCCGCAGACATATCCGGAGCGGCCTCGCGCAGGGCGTCCAACTCCGCTATGAACGCGCCGCATTTCCCGTCCGTCGCCGCCGCCGTCCTGAGCGCCGTGTAGAAGTCTCCGTCCGGCGCGGCCGCGCGTATCCGCGCCAGCTCGTCGGCGGTGAATCCGTAAACGGGGCTGCGCAGCACGGATATCAGCGGTACATCCTGCATGGGATTGTCTATAACATACAGCAGCGACATAGCGAGCTTTATCTCCGTCGTCTCAAAAAAGTCCTCCCCACCCGGCATCTCGGCGGGTATACCGTGTCTCTCCAAGGCTCTGAAATAGTAAACCGCCTTATTCCGCAGCGACCGCAGCAGGATTACGAAATCCTCACAGTCCGCCGCGCGCAGTCCTCCGTTTCCGTCCGGAATAAACGGCTCGGCCCGCATGAGTTCCCCTATCCTGCGCGCCACGTGCTCCGCCTCCGCCTCGACGGTCTTCATGCCCTCCGGAGGAGCGTCCTCGGCCGCCTGCGCCGCGCCCATATCCAGCACATCCAGCTCGACGGGCGGCTCCGCCGCGTCCTCCCCGCCGGCGCGTCCGGCGCGCAGGAATTCACGCTCCGTGTAGTCCATGCCGCCAAGTTCTTCTGACATGATGTTCTCGAACACATAATTCACGGCGTCGAGTATCCCTGCCCGCGATCTGAAATTCTCCGCAAGCACGACGCGCCTCCCGCCGCCCGGCGCGGGCGCGTCGTCCGCGTACTGCCTGTATTTTTTCAGAAATATCGTCGGGTCGGCCAGCCGGAAGCCATATATCGACTGCCGCGCGTCCCCCACCATAAAGATATTTTCGCCCTCACGCGACACCGCGCGAAAAATGAGCTCTTGCACGGCGTTTACGTCCTGATACTCGTCCACCAGTATCTCGCGGAAGCGATCCCTCGCGGCGAGCGCGGCGTCCGTGGGCGCGCCCGTCCGCCTGTCCGTGAGCAGCTTGCACGCCATGTGCTCCTGATCGGAGAAATCAATCAGTCCCCGCTCGCGCTTGCGCTCTGCGTACACGGCGTCAAAGTCAAGCGTCAGCCGCATAAGCTCCGTCACGACGGGCGCCGTCGCGCCCATATCCTCCAGCAGTTCCGCAGAGCTGTACTCAAACAACTCCGCGACCCTTTTCATGCCCTTGGCGCACCTCGCGCGCATCTCCTTGAGCTCGTTGTAACCCGATACGCGCGCCTGCGGGAACTCGACGCGCGCGCGCGCGCGCGCCGCGTCCCAACCCTGCTCCAGCGACGCCAGGAAGCTCTCGATCCCGCCGACAGTCACGGCGACACTCCGTCCGTACGCCCTCTTGAAGTCCGGATATGTATCCATCTCGTCCTCCAGCCGGCGCATCACCACGAGCCAGTGGGCGGCGGCGCGGCGCGCGTCGCTCATTATCACAGCTCCCCAAACGGTTTCCGCCGCGTCGCCCACGCCCTCCGGATCGAGTTCTTTCAGCCTATCCGAAACCCACTCGTCGGGATACGGATGGCTCCGGAGACGCGTGTGGATGTCGGTCACAATATCTCGCAGCCGTCTGTCCCCGCGCCCCGTGAAAAACATATCGGCCAGCAGCGCGAAGCCGGCGGCGCGCCCTTCCGAAGCGCCGCCTCCCGGCTCGGACACGCCTTCGCCGTACATCGCGTCACAGCGGCTGTCGAATATCTCATCCAATGCCTGAGCTTTGAGCAGCGCGCACTCGTTTTCGTCGGCAACGCGAAAATCGGGCGGCAAACCCAGCTTGTGCGCATTTTCTCGCAAGAGTCCCGCGCAAAAACCGTGTATCGTGCTTATCGACGCGCGGTGGCACAGGACCGCCTGGCGTCCCAACCTCACGTTCCCGGGATCCTCCGCCCGCCGGCGCGCGAGCTCGCCCAATATCCTGCCGCGCAGCTCTCCCGCCGCCGCGCGCGTATATGTTATCACAAGGAAATCATCTATATCGTCGTCCACGTCCGGCGCCGCGACATAGTCCAGCAATCGCTCCACCAGCACTCTCGTCTTTCCGGAACCGGCCGAGGCCGCCACGAGCAACGCGCCGCCGCGCAGTCTGATAGCGTCCGCCTGCTCGCGCGTGGGCTCAAAGCCGCGAGTTTCCCCCGTCATGCGTTAAATCCCGCCGGTTTCGGAAATTCCCCGACGTCGAGCCTCTCCGGATACTTCTCCCCTCCGCCGTCCCGCAGGTCAAAATAACACGCCGCGCGATAGTCGCAAAACTCGCACACGTTTTGACGCCCGCCCTTCGCGTACGGATCCGGCGCCATTCGCCCGTCCATAATGTCCGCCGCCGCGCGTTCGAGCACGGCGTCCGCGTATTCGAGCAGTTTGTCCATCTCAGGCGCCGTGACAAGCGACTCTCCCGTAAACGAGCCGTCGTCTCCGCGTTTCACCGGCAGATATACGTTGCGCTCGCCGCATTCCATCGCGAGCAGTACGTCGGGATCGTTCAGCAGCACGCCCGAACGCTTCAGCTTTTCGGTGCGAAGTCTCCGCAGCTCGCCGTCCGACACGTTGCGATCCGCCGGCAGCGCCACATCCTTCGCCGGCACGTACAGCACGCCCGCCGGTATGGCGTCCGCCGCCGGGCCGTCCCATCCCCGCAGAGCGGACAGATATATGAGCATCTGCGCGTTCAGCCCATGTCTGACGTCGGAGAGATCGAACTCCTTTCCGCCCGTCTTATAGTCGATGACGCGCACATATCGCCTGCCGCCCGTCTCCCAGACGTCCACACGGTCTATCAGTCCGCTGAGATAAAAGGACGCGCCATTTTTATTTACCAAACCGGAGAATTTGTACTCGAATTCGAGCGGCCTGAATTTTGAGCGCCGCATCTCGTCCGCCGTATCCGCCACTATTCGCTCCGCCTCTGTAACCAGGCGCCCGTACATGTAGCGAAATCTTCCCGGCTTGTCGCGAAAGTTTCGCAGCTCCCGCGCGGCGTATTCCTCCGCGTACCGCGCGACGAGCTCCGCGCAGACGTCCTCCCCGACATTGTAAAACCCGCCCGACTCCATAATGTCGCGCGCGGTCTTCTCCAAAATGTAGTGCAAAAACGTTCCCGCCGCCGCCGCGTCTAGCTCGGCGCGGCGGCGCGGCGCCGCCCGCAGACCGCTTTCCATAAAGAACGCGAAATTGCACGTGTTGAACCTGTCCACGCGCGACGCCGACAGGCGCGGCTCGCGACCGTACAGCAGGCGCACGCACTCACCTGACAATTTTTCTTCGGCGCTCTCGCCCGCGTTGAGCATCGGCGCATACTCCGGCATCTCCGAGAAGTACGCTCGCGCCGCCGCCGCCATCGCGCCGGCCGGCATAGACGCCGACATCGCCGCAAGCTCAAAGCACGGCCCCACAGCTTCCGCCAAGCGGGAATCCGCGCCCGATTCCCGCGCCGGCAAATCGAACATATCCGCAAGCTCCGTGACGACGGACGACGGCAGCCCGCCGTTCGCCGTCGGATACGTCATCACGAGACGACGCGACGGCAGCGTCAGCGACGAATATATCATATTGATTTCCCGCACAATTCCGGCGCGCGCGGTGTCGTACGTGTCCAAGCCCAGCGCCGCCAGCTCGTCCCTCTCGCTGCCGGAGAGTATTCCTCCCGTTTCCGAAACGCGCGGAATACTGCCGTCCGCCGCGCCCAGCACAATGAGACACTTGATATTCCGTCTCCTGCACTTGTCCATCCCGCCGAGCATTACGCGGTCAAGCGAAACCGGTATGGCGCCGACGTCGCAGCGCGAGATCGCGAGCGTGAACAACCGCGCGAATTCCGCGGCGTCAGTTTTGAATTCCCCCAATATGCGCGCGAACTGCTCGCACACGCGCTTTATTATCTCCCATATCCGCGCGTATTCGGAGGCGAGCCGCAAATCTCCGCGCCGCGTGAATTCCTCCGCCTTTTTCGGCAGTCTGCCGGGCAGATCTATGCGCTCGAGAAACGCGATAAGCGCCCCCAGCTTGCCGTCACATTCCGGCGCGCGCTCAAGACTCGCGCGCAGTTCCTCCAGAGGCGCAGCGACGCGTCTGCGTATGCCGTCGACGCGCTTGAGCGCTTCATCCCCGCCCGCCGATTCCCGCCCGAATCCGGAGACGGGCAGTGTCCAAGGCTCTCCGCGCGTCCACATATTTCGCCCGCCCTTTATATCCCACTTGACGGCGTAATTTTCCAAAATACAGCAGTCCTCGGTCGAAAGCCCCGTCAGTCCCGTCTTGAGGTACCGGAATATACGCGTACAATCCCACTCTCCCGACGCGATTTCAAGCGCGGCTACGATGAGCGCCGCCGGCGGTCTTTGCAGTATATCTGTTCTGCCGCCCGTAAACACAGGTACGCCGTACCGCTCAAACACACTCTCGCACAACTGCGTATACTCCCGCTCGTCCCGGGACACGACGGCTATGTCGCGCCAGCGATACCCGGAGCGCACCAGCCTGAGCGTTTCCGCCGCAGCCATCTCGCACTCCTCGTACGGCTCAAGTCCGCCGTACAGCGCGACAGCCGCCGCCGCGTCACCCGCGAACCGGCCGCCGCCGCGCGGCAGGAACAGGCGTCCTTCCATATACCGCAGCGCGGGTGAACGCGCCTCGCCCTCCGCCGGCGACAACCGCGCCGTCTCGCAGCGCGCGCCCGCATCCTCCCCGATACGCGTAAGCCGCGACGCCGTGACGCGCGGCGTCTCAAAAACGGCCTCGTCTCCCAAAAGGTCGCCGCACGTCAGGCAGACCGTCATGCCGCCGCATTTTGCCAGCAGCGCCCCCACGACGTCCAGTTCCAGAGCCGTAAAATCGTTAAATCCGTCCACATATACGTGTCCGTTCGCCAGGCTGCCGCACTGCGGTATTCGTTTCGCGAGCGCCGCCAGTCTGTCCGGTGCGTCGCCGTTCGCACCGAGGAGACCGTTGTACGCCCCTATGACGAGCGCCAAATCTCCGAGCTTTTCGCCGAGCGCGACTGAGGCCGACGCCGCTGCCGCTTCGAGCGCCTCCGGCGCTATCCCCGCGCTCTTGAACTCCCCGGCCGCGGCTTTCAGCCTTTCGAGGAAGTCGGTTCCCCTGTCGTTTTGGGCGTAGGCGCGCAGCATCGGACGCACCGACTCGAGCGCGCGCCACATCGTGAGTATGAGAGCGCTCTCGTCGGGAAACTCGCCCGCGGCGCCCGTCTCCGCAAACACTTTTGAGCAGAGTCCCGTAAATGTGACGACCTCGCCGTACAGACTCAGCGCGTCCCCGCATACGCGGCACAGCTGCCGCTCCGCGTCATGCGAAAACTGTTCCGGAACGAGCAGCAGCAGTCCCGTCTCTCCTCGTTCCCCGCGATCTTTGATTTCGTTCATCACGCGCGACGTCTTTCCGGTTCCCGCGCGTCCCAGGAGCAGAGTCAACCGTTTTCCCATTTCATTCCTTTTCACACCTGACGCCCCGCGCCGTCACAAATCGTTCAGCAGCCGAGCCATGCGTCTGAGTTCCTCCGGTTCCGGCGCGGTTTGCTTCTTGGCGGCGCTGCCCGGCGGACGCCGCTTCGCGTCTCCCCTGAGTATCTCCTCGGCTGTATGCAGTCCCTTGCCGTGCCAGTTATTTATTATGGAATCCATATACTTCCACGCGAGCTTTCCCGTGTTGAGAAGCGTCCTGTCGTAAGCTATCGCCACGGCGTCGGGTTTAAATCCCATCGCGAGCCACCCATCCACATACCGCTGCTCGGACGCTGACATCTCGCGGTCTTTTATATCGAGCGCCGCGCGTATCTCCGCCGACGCGCTCCGTCGCGCCTCAAGTTCTTTTATCAGCGCCTCCGCCCGCTCGAGTGAGAACACCCCCGCCCGCTCCCATGTGTAAGCCGCTTTCTCTATGTACCGCATTGTGGGCATCCTCGGCGCGCCGTCACGCGTCCGCGAACACATTATACAGTAGTTTACGAGATGCAGTATAACCTCCGGCGGCAGACCGAGATTGTCGTGCATACCGTACAGCCTTGCCAAATCGTCCGAGGAAAGCAGCTTTCCGAGCGCTTTTTGCACTTCCTGAACCAGATCCCGAAAGTCCGAACTCCCGCTTATACCCCTCCTGATCTCCTCCGCCGTGTACTCCGGCAGTTCGTCGCCGAGCGCCGGGGCCGGCTGCTCCTCCTGACGCCGCGTGTCGAACATGATGAGTCCCAGCTTGTGCAGACGCGTCATGGCGGCGGCGATATCCCCTTGCGCGCGTCCGAGCGCCCGTCCCGTTTCTTCGAGCGTACCGGCGCCGCGCGTCCGCAGTATATACAAATAGACGAGCGCCGCGTCCCCGTCGCCCGCGCCCACAAGCTTTTCTATCGCCTGTCCGGAAACCGTCACGGCGTCCGTCCACGGCAGTGTAAATTTCATATCCGACATCTTCAACATTCCCGAAAATAATTTCGTCTGAAAGCGCGCCGCCTGCCCGCAAACAAAACAGCTAAAACGTCCACTTTATTGATACCGACGCTATGAGGTTAATAAGCGCATGCAGCGCTATAGACGCCCAGATGCTGCCGCCGCGCTCAAAACACCACGCCAGCACCAAAGACGCCGGTATATACTGGAGCGTGTAGAGCAGGCTTGTCGCGTGAAAATCATAGATCAGGTACGGCCACAGGTGGTACAGCGCGAACACGATCGCCGAGACGGCGTACGCCGCCGCGCGCGCGCGTTTTCGTATCGAACCGAACAGCGCGCCCCGGAACATGGTCTCCTCGACTATGGGCGCGAAAAGCACCGACACGACGAGCATCGCGTCGGGATTGAGCCGCGCCTCGTTTATGATCTCCTGCGAATTGGGATTCACAATACTGTCCATAATTTGCGAAAGTACGACCGCTACCGCCATATTCGCGATAAAGTATACGACGATACCGAGCGCGACGGACTGCATTGCGCTGATGAAATTGTCAAAGAGATCGGAAAACGAGTTTTTCAGAAACTTAAACGACGTGATCAGGATGAACAGGAAACTGATAGAATACGCCGCCAGCGTCAGGTTGACCGCTTTGAGCTCAAAACCCGCGACTGTAAACGCAATTTGCAGTCCCAGCGGGATGGCGAAGGAGTGTATCGGAATATACGCTATGCCGGTCACGCGCTCCGGCACGGTCATGGGCAGCTTGAACGTTCTTTTCATCCTTGTGCTCCGTCTCATACGAGCTTTTTCAATTCATACAGCAGGTTGAGCGCCTCCAGAGGCGTCATCGTATCAATGTCCGCCTGCCGCAGACGCTCGACGGCGCCGCGCGCCGCCAATTCCTCCATGGACAGCTGCGCGTCCGCGTCCGGGACGCGTTCCCGGGCGCCTTGTCCCCCCACGCCGCTCTCAAGTTCCTCGAGCGCCGCCTTGGCGCGTTTGATCACCGGTTCCGGCACGCCCGCGAGCTTCGCCACCTCTATGCCGTAACTGTCGTCCGCCCCGCCGGGTATAATCTTGCGCAGGAATATGATGGAGTCGCCCCGTTTCTTCGCGGAAATGTTGTAGTTTTTTATCCCGTCGCACCGCCCCTCAAGATCCTGCAGCTCGTGATAGTGCGTCGCGAACAGCGTTCGCGCGCCCAGCGAGCGCTTGTCGGAGCAGTATTCGATTATGGCCCGCGCCACGGCCATGCCGTCGAACGTCGATGTGCCGCGCCCGATCTCATCGAGTATCAACAGACTGCGGCCCGTAGCGCGCGCCAGTATTTCCGCCACCTCGGTCATCTCCACCATAAAGGTCGATCGCCCGGAGGCCAAGTCGTCGGAAGCGCCGATGCGCGTGAACACCCTGTCCGCTATGCCGACGCGCGCGGAACGCGCGGGTACAAAGGAGCCTATCTGCGCCATGAGCGTTATGAGCGCCGTCTGCCGCATGTATGTTGACTTGCCGGCCATATTGGGCCCTGTTATTATGGCCGTCCTCTGCGCGTCCGCGTCCAGGTACGTGTCGTTCGGCACAAAGAGCGAGTCCGGCTGCGTCAACTCGACGACGGGGTGGCGGCCCTCGCGTATATCTATGACTCCGGAGAGATCCACCTCCGGCATACAGTAGCCCCCCTGCGCCGCCGCTTCCGCGAGCGAATACAGCGCGTCCGCCTCCGCGACTGTCGCGGCTGTCTCTTGCACGCGCGCGACGCGTTCCGCCACACTCGCGCGCAGCGCCGCGAACACCTCGTACTCCAGCGACGCGAGTCTGTCGCGCGCGGTGAGGAGCTCGCTCTCCAACTCCTTCAGCTCTCCCGTGACAAAGCGCTCGCAGTTGGCGAGCGTCTGCTTGCGCACGTAGTCGTCAGGCACGTCCTCGGAGCTTGAGCGCGGTATCTCGATGTAATAGCCGAATACGCGGTTGTAGCCCAGCTTCAACTTTTTGCCGGTGCGCTCGCGTTCGCGCGTCTCGATGCCGGCCATCGCCGCGCCGCTGTCCCGCATCAGCGCGCGCAGCCTGTCAACCTCGCCGTCCACTCCGTCTCTGACCACGCCGCCCTCACGCGCCGAAAAAGGCGGATCGTCGCCCAGCGCGGCGTCAATATCGGAAGCGATGTCCTCCAGGACGTCCATCCCCCGCGCCTTGGCCAGCGCCGCGGAGCGCATTGGCGCCAGAAGCGCCGTCAGGCGCGGTATGCAGCCTATCGACGACGCGAGCGCTTTCAGCTCGCGCGGCCCGGCGCTGCCGTACACCGTTCTTCCGATAAGCCGCTCAATATCGCCTATGTCGCGCAGCGAGGCGCCTATCTCCCCGCGCGCCACGGCGTTTGCCCAGAGTTCCCGCACGCCTCCAAGTCTTCGCGTTATTCCGACGGGCGACAGTAGGGGACGCAGTACCCATGAGCGCAGGAGCCGGCGTCCCATCGGGGTTCGCGTCCTGTCGAGCGTCCAAAGCAAGCTTCCCCGCTTCTCACCGCTGTGCAGCGACGCCACTAGCTCAAGGTTGCGTATCGTCTGCACGTCAAGCTCCATGTATTCGCCGTCCGCGTCGCGCCGCAATGTCCGCATGTGGGATATATTCGCCCTCTGCGTCCGCTCTATATATCCGAGCAGTCCGCCCACGGCGCGCATGTCCGCCCCCGCGTCCCGCAGTTCCACTCTTCCCGGATCGTCGTCCGCAAACTGCGCGCGCACGAGCGAGCGCGCATTCTCCGGCTCAAACAGCGCGTCGTCGCGCGAGATCGACGTTCCGAGTTTTTCCGTCAGCAGCGCGCGCAGCGCGGCGTCGCCGTCCGCGCGCCCGTTGAGTATCGCCTCGGCGGGACTGTAGGCGGACAGGCCGCTCTCGAGGCGTCCCCGATCCCGTTCCGAAAAGCCGCTCACGGATATCTCCCCCGTTGAGATGTCGGCAAAGCACACCGCGCCGCCGCTATCGTCCATATACACGGCGCACAGATAGTTCGGCTTGTCCTCATCAAGCATGGAGGCGTCAATCAGCGTGCCGGGCGTGACGACGCGCACGACGTCGCGCTCCACAAGACCCCTCGCCGCGGCGGGATCCTCCATCTGCTCGCAGATGGCGACCTTGTATCCCTTCGATATGAGACGCGCTATATAGCCCTCGGCGGAGTGATACGGGACGCCGCACATCGGCGTCCTGTCCTCGGGGTCGTCCACTGAGCGGTCCCGCGTCGTGAGCGTCAAGTCGAGCTCGCGCGACGCCGTCCGGGCATCCTCGCCGAACATCTCGTAGAAGTCGCCGAGCCGAAAGAACAAGACTGCGTCCGGATTGCGCTCTTTTATTTCAAAATACTGCCGCATCATCGGCGTTGCGGACATCTTACGTACACCTCCTCCCGTCGGACTCGCGGGGAGCCTTTTATCCACGGCGGCTCCTTAAGACGCGAGCGGGTTACGTCCGGCGGAACACCACCAGCTTGCTCAAAATATAGTTGGAAATAATCACGAGTACGAGCGCCGCCGCCTTACCCACGTACTTGTCCCCGCCCGCGACGCCGACTATCAGCCAGACCACAGCCACCTCAAGCGCCATAGTGACGGCGCGCGCGCCGACAAATCTCGCAAACTCAAGCAGCAAGCTGCGCCTGTCGGGACTCTTTGCGCGAAAAACCACCAGCTTATTTGCGGCATACGCGAATAGAACGGCAATTGATACAGAGAGCGCGTTGCCGGCGTTTACCGACAGATTCATGATCTCGGTCGCAAATGCAAAAACTCCCATATCCACTAGCGTCGTCAGTCCGCCGGCGATAAGATATCGGACGGTTTCTCCGAGGGAACCGGACGCCAGAGCGTCAATTTTGCGGCGCATCGCCGCCGCCTTTGCCCGCGTCATCGCCCGTCTCCCCGCGCTCCGGACATACCGGAAGCCGCGTTCCGGCGTCGATATACGCTATGGACTCGTACTCGTCGGTGTTCGCCGGCAGACCGCGGACTTCCAACCGCGCCCTCGAGAGGCTCCGCATCGCTTCGTAAATAACGGCGAACACAGGTACTCCCAGCAGGAAACCGATAAATCCGAACATCCCGCCAAACAACAGTATCGCAAACAGTATCCAGAAACCGGACATGCCCGATTTGCTGCCTTGAAGCGCCGGAAACAGCACGTTGCCGTCAAGCTGCTGGACGACGACTATGAAGATGATAAAAACGAGACAATCGGCCGGGTTCTCCAAAAGCAGAATTATGGCGCTCGGTATGCCCCCTACGAACGGCCCGAAAAACGGTATGACGTTCGTAATCCCCACCGTCACCGCGATGAGCGCCGCGTACGGCATTCCGAACGCCACCATAAAAACATAACACGCAGCGCCCACGATCGTCGAATCTATGAGCTTGCTGACTACAAATCCGCCGCACGTCCTGTCCACGAAGTGCATACCGCGTATAAGCTTGTTGGCGAAACGCAAACTGAACACGCTGTACAGGAGCTTTTTACCACGCGCTGCGAATTTCTCCTTATGGTACAGCATGTATACGGCGAACACAAAACCTATACCGATATTTGCGACCTCCCGCAGGACGCCGAACACGCCGCTCGTTATATTCGTGATGATGTCGTTGGCTTGCGCGAGCAGACCTGTCTGTATCCAGTTTGTCAGGTTCTCGGTTATGTTTCCAAGCAGTGTTACGGCCGCTTCCTCCAAGTCGGGATTGGCGTCCAGAGCGCGCGTCAGCCAATCGACGGCCACGCGGAAATAGCCGGGCATTCGCGCGACAAGACTCTCGGCGCCGTTGTACAACCGAGGCAGGAGCAGAGCGAGCGCCCCTCCGAGCAGGGACAAAAAAAGCGCCATAGTAATCAACACGCCGAACACGCGCGTAAGCCGTTTCGCCTTCTCAGCGTCGTTCGGGCGCATCCGCGCGCAAAGACGCCGGAGGAACGCGCGCTCAAAGAACGACATCACCTTATTGAGCAGATACGCGAACACAAGTCCGTACACGACCGGCGAGACGGATCTGTAGAATTTTCGCAGCACCTCGCGTATGGCCGGCCATTTGCTCGTGAGCATGTAGAACATGATAGCGGCCGCTATCACGAGCGCCGCCGTAACGCCCCAATACACGTACTGCGAATCCCACTTCAGCCGCTTCTTCACTCCGCTCTCCGTTTCATCCTCATGAAATGTATTCACCCGCCCGCTTCGCGCGCCATATTTCTTTTCGCCGCGGACAAAAAAATAATTCTCTACGATAGTTCCCTGTACATCGCGGCCGCGTCGTCCTTGGCCACAGTCTCACGTACCGATACGACCTCCGCCCGCAGCTCGCGTCCGCCCAACCGCATTTGCAGCACATCCCCCGGCTTGACGTCGTAAGACGCCTTTGCGACCCTGCCGTTGACGGCCACGCGCCCCGCGTCGCACGCCTCGTTTGCCACGGTGCGTCTCTTGATCAGTCTCGACACCTTCAAATACTTATCAAGTCGCATAGATACGCCACCTCAAAAATCATTCGGGACAGCGCAAGGCGGATAACGGCGCGAAATTCTCCGCGCCGTTATCCGGTGCGCGCCGTCAATACGGGCGCGCGCGTATCCCGCTCCACGCAGGCCCTCGCGCCGTATCGCGCCGCGCTATGTCAAAGCGCGCCGCGCCTATAGCTGCGCGACGGAGTCTTTCAGCGCCTTTCCAGCCTTAAAAGCCGGATATTTGGCCGCCGGGATATCCAACCGCTCCCCGGTGGCCGGGTTCTTACCGACGCGGGCGGCGCGCTCCCTGACCTCGAACGTGCCGAAGCCTATGATCTGAACCCTGTCACCCGACTTCAGCGCGTCGGCGA
Organism: Oscillospiraceae bacterium; assembly: GCA_031278515.1. Taxonomy (GTDB): domain Bacteria; phylum Bacillota; class Clostridia; order Oscillospirales; family Oscillospiraceae; genus JAISBX01. Next base: position 28,683 of record JAITKI010000023.1, read on the forward strand.
TAGTATTGAATATCGCCGTATATGCCTTTTCGCCGTCCTTTCTTGTGAGTCCGGTACTCTCTGTGACTGCCGTGATGATATCTGATTTGTTCATTCGTATTATTCCTCCTGGCTTTCAGCCCAAAAATATATGCGGATTGTTTCCAATTTACCATACTTTCAACTTTTTCGCAACCCATATTAAGTATTTTTAAAAAATATTTTCGTTAATCAACCCGTGTCGCGAATCACAGCCTCCAGCGTCTCGCTGACGACCGCGTCCGGCGGGCGTCGGCCCGTGAATATCTCAAATGACAGCGCGGCCTGTCCTACAAGCATCGCGACTCCGTTCACCGCCCGCAGGCCCCTGGTCTCCGCCTCCATCAGCAGATGCGTCTTACGGGGACTGTATACGAGATCGTACACGATTCCGCCGCGGCCGACGGAATCGAGAAATTCAAAATCGTCAAACTGTGCGCCCGTCCCCGACATACCCAGCGGCGTCGCGTTCACCACCAACTCCGCGCCGCGCGCCGCGCGACCAATCCTGTCCCACGGCAGACGCTCATCGGCGTATTTCTCCGGAAACATATCCGGCCGCCGCGCGGCGACACGCGTGTACACGCCGCGCCCGCGCAGTGCGGAGGCCACGGCGCGGGCCGCGCCGCCGGCGCCCAGCACGAGCGCTCCTCCGCTTCCGGCTCCGAGGTCCAGCATATCGAGCGACAGCAAAAATCCGCTCCCGTCCGTTGACGCGCCGTACAGCCCGCCGCCGCGCACGGCCACCGTATTCACCGCGCCGCCCGGGGCGCGGGCGCCCGGATCCTCCGCGAGATACGGCAGTACGAGGCGCTTCAGCGGCATAGTGACGTTGAAGCCCGCCATATTCAGCGCGCGCGCCGCGCCGACGAAGTCCCCGAGCGTCTCCGGCGTGACGTCAAACGCCATGTACGCGTACGGAAGATCAAGCGCGCGCGCAAACCGGTTGTGTATCAGCGGCGACAGGCTGTGCGACACCGGACTTCCGATAACCGCCAGCAATCGCGTCTCTCCTGTTATCGCACCACTTACGTCAGTATACATTCAGTTGGGGATACCCCTTCTCCCACGCGATTCGCCCTTACCGGCCGCGCCGACGCGGACAGATTTGAAATAGCCGATTGCGGCGATGTATCCGGCAAAGCCGAGACCACTTATCTGCCCCACGCACGCCGGCGCGACGACCGATCGGCGCCGAAATTCCTCGCGCGAGGCGATATTCGTCAGATGCACCTCCACGGCGGGTATATCGACCGACTTCAGCGCGTCGTGAATGGCATAGCTGTAGTGCGTGTACGCGCCGGGATTTATGACTATGCCGTCCGCGGTGTCGACCGCGCCGTGTACGGCGTCTATTATCGCGCCCTCGCTGTTCGTCTGAATTATCTCCACTTCTATATCCGCCCCGCGGGCGAAGTCCTCTATCGTCCGCGTAAGTTCGTCGTACGAGCCGGCGCCGTACACGTCCGGCTCGCGCCGCCCCAGCAGATTCAGATTCGGCCCGTTTATTATGAGCAGCTTCACGCCAATGCCTCCAGTACTTCCTCCACAGCGTTTTCGATTGAGCCGCTGTTATCTATTTTAAAATCGCACGTATTCTCATAGAGGACGCGCCTTTTCGCGTACAACTCCCGGAGACTGCCGGGTTCCTTCAAAAGCGGCCTGGTTCCCGGCGCCATCGTGGCGGCTATGGACTCCAAGGGGCGCTCAAGGTACACGACGACCGCGTTGTGTCTGAGCAGTCCGGCGTTCCGCACGACGGACCCTCCGCCCGCGGAGATCACAACGCCGCTCCGCGACGACAACTCCAGCAGCGTATCCGTCTCGACGCGCCGGAAATACTCCTCCCCAAACCGCTCGAATATCTCCGGGATTCGCAGTCCCTCCGACAGTTCGATCTCCGCGTCGGAGTCGTAGCATTTTCTGCCGAGCCGAGCCGCGACCTCGCGCGCGACGTCAGTCTTTCCGCATCCGGGCATCCCGATAAACACGATATTTTTCTCGCTCATTCGGCTGTCGTGCCGTAGCACCCGAGGATTTCAAAGTAATCGCAGTGCATAGACGCGAGCGTGAGCGCGTCGCGCGTCGCCTCCGACATTATATTCGATTGCAGATCGGTGAAAAACCTGTACCTGTCGGCCGATACGGGGCGCGATTCTATGCGCGAGAGGTTGATTCCCGCCAGCATGAACGCCTCCAACACGGCGCAGAGCGCGCCGCTGCGGTGCGCCGTCGAAAACGTCACGCTCACGATGTCGCAGCTCTCATCGTATATGGGCTTGGCGGCTATGGCGATGAACCGCGTCCTGTTTCCGGCGTCGTCCATGATGTCGGGCGCGATAATCTCCAGTCCGTAAGCGGCTGCGGCGCGGCGCGAGCCGATGGCGGCATACTTGACGTCGTCGCGTTCCGCCGCGAGCTTCGCCGCGTAGGCGGTATTCCGGCAGGCCGTCAGTTCCCAGCTCCGGTTTTTCAGGAAGCGCGCGCACTGACCAAAGCCCTCAGGATGTGAGTACACCTCGCGGACGTCGCCCGGCGACGCGCCCGCTTTGCCGAGCAGACATTGCTTGACGGCAATCCACGTCTGCCCGACGATATAACACGAATGGCGGCGCAGCAGATCGTACACCTCGCCTATCGCGCCCGTGCGCGAGTTCTCTATCGGCAGCACACCGTAATCCGCTCTGTTTGACTTGACAGCCTCGAAAACGCTCTCGAAATAGTCGCACCCGGTAAAGGCGCCTTTCGGAAACAGCACACGGGCCGCGTGCTCCCCCCACGCGCCCTCCACGCCTTGAAACGCCGTCCTCACACCATCCGTCCCGCAGCTTGCCGACGGCGGAAACGAGATGGCGTCCGCCAGTTCCAGCTTCTCTGTCTGCCGTTTCTTCGACAGGGATATGAGCGCGCGCATCAGCGTCGCCGCCGCCGCGCGATTATCTTCACCGGAGGCGGCGACCGCGGCGTCTATCACATTTTTCTCGCGGCGCAAATCGGTGACGGCGATATTGCCGCGCTCCTTGACCCGCGCTATTTCCTCCGATACGCGCATTCTCTCGTTAAACAGACCTACGAGTTTCCCGTCAATCCCGTCAATCTCGCCCCTCAGTCTCTCAAGTTCCTCTTTGCCGGTCAAAATCAATCATCCCCTCAAAAACAATACATTCCGCACTTGAATGTTTTCGTTTGCAGCGGTTTTCGCTCTCCCGTCCTTTTCGCCTACGGCGAAAAGAATTTTTGCGAGGAGTGCGTCCCGTGCGACGATGCAAAAATTGTAATATTTCGCATTTTCC
>JAITKI010000033.1 GCA_031278515.1 Oscillospiraceae bacterium
GCTTGTCTCCGAGCGTTTCCCGCGCCGATGCCACGACGGCGCGCGTAATAAAAGAGAGTTGCTCCGGTGTGAAGCGACCGCTGAAAGTCCGTCCGTCTATGACGCCTTTTATCTTAGCAACGCGCTTCTCCATCCGCCGCCATCTCCTTTCCCGCTTTTTTCGCCAGCATCGCTATCATACCATTTTTACCGTGGGGTTTCAACTGAAAATACCGATGTATGTTTCCGTTTCCACCGTCGGAGGTTCGTCAACGATCTCCCCGCTTTCGTTCCGGTGTATAGTCATTCGCTCCCTTATCGCCATGCCCACGCCGGCCACCTCCGGCCATTCTTCGTTTAATATGCAGGCTGGGTCGTTCCATATACACGCTCCTTATTGCAGCTTTCGGCCTTTTTCCGCCTCTTCCTCTTTTTTTATGCGATTGCCCTGATTTTGTCCCGGGGAGAAACGACTCTTTTCCGCCCGTTTCGCTCCCGGGCGCCGCGTCAGTCGCAGATTTTTTGCGGCGTGAAATTGATGTAATCCGCCGATATCATGCGGTAGTCTATGCCGTCCACGCACCCCTGCACGGCGTAGTTGTGTCCGTACCCGTGTATGTGACCGTACCAACACCGCCTGACTCCGTGCGCGAGCATGACGTCTATGAGTTCCCTGCACCGGAGCCCGCGGAATATGGGCGGGTAGTGGAGAAAACAGAGCTTCTCGGTCGCGTCTCCCGCCGCCTCAAGGGACAGATTGAGCCTGTTGGCCTCGCGGCGCACCATCATGTCGTTACGCGCCGCGTCGGCCTTGTTCTCAATAGTCCACCCGCGCGAGCCGCAAATCGCCATGTCGCCGTAATAGAAACAATTGTTGGACAGAATCTGTATGCCGGAAAGGTCGTGAAGCGCGAAAAACGCGTCCATTTTCGCAATCGTAGACCACCAGTGGTCGTGGTTGCCCTTGAGCGCGATCTTTTTACCCGGCAGATTTGATATGAATCTGAAGTCGCTGACGCTCGTTTTGAGCGACGACGCCCAGGACAGGTCGCCGCACAGTACGCACACGTCGTCAGGCGTCAGCTTCTCAAACCCCGCCTTAATTCTATTTACATAGTCGTCCCATCCCTGCCCGAAGGCATCCATCGGCTTGTCGCTCTCCAGTGACAGATGCAGGTCTCCTATTACATACAGCGCCATGCGGCAAATTCTTCCCTTCCTTGAGTGACGTCGCGGCTTAGCCGCGCGCGACGAATAATACGCGGCGCGCGCGCAGATAATAGCAGCGGCGCCGAGGGACGCTCCGTCCGCGGCGGAGACTCCCGATACGGGCAAAATAACATGGAGGTACTACCATGAACGGCAGCAACAACAGCTACGGCAAAAACTCAAACGGCAGGACTAACGCCGGAAACGGCGGCGCCGGCAACTGCCGGAGCGACAGGAACAGCGGCGGCAAGAACACCGTCGGCAGCGGCAAGGGCAGTTCCGGAAACAGCGGGAAGAACCACGCCGAGCGCCCGTGCGGCAAGAACGCCGTCGGCGGTCAGGACGCCAAACCGGACTGCGGGCAAGCGAACTCAAGCAGCGTGAACGGACCGGCCAGGTAGCAAATCGCCGGACGGGGCCGCCGTATCGCGCAGCTGTCTCGCGCCGCTACGCGGTATCGCGGCCCTCCAGGTGAAGGATTCGCCCAAAGTCCAGTATCGCGTCATTTCTGCCGTCGGAGCGGAAGTCCACGTCGTACAGGAGAGACGCCCACCGTATCACGGCGTCAAGCGTCTCCGTATTGATTCCGGCGTACTTACCGGCGCAGCTGACCGGTACGCAGCCCGTCCTGATGTCCTCAAAGACGTAGCGCGTGTCGATGTCTGTCGGCGCGAGGACGTTTTTGTACGCGTCGGTGCCTTGAATGAGTTCGTAGAGCGTGTTCCCGCGCGAGCCGTAACAGGCGCGAAGCCAGCCGCCCGCGCCCTCCACGTCGGCCCCGAACGCGCGCGCCACCGCGACGCGCTCCGCGTCCATTTTTTCAAGTATACCCGCGACAAGCGGCGATATACCGTCGATGTAGAACAGGAAATCCTCCTTCGCCTCCACGCGCGTTATATTCATCAAAATCGGTATGGGGTGAAATATCATTCCGATGTTGGAAAACCCCGTGTGCAGGACGCTCCCGGCGGGGACAATCGAATCGAAGTATTCGGACAGCGTCCGCGCAATCTGCCGCGTCGTCCCCCCGTACCCCCTGTGCGCCGCGACCAGCACGGTGTTCTTCATCTTGTAGATTACCGGTCTGCCGATGACGGCGCTGCGGCACGTGAACACGAAGGTGTCCGTCTCGCCCAGGGCGATGTCGGCGGCGCAGCCGTTCTCGCGCAGTGTTTTTTCAAACGCGTACGTTCCAAACGTGCGGCCCGGATTCAATATGACGCTCTGCCCGTCCGCCAGGTGGGGCGCCATAGCCGCTCCGACCACGTGGTGGTACTGCGCGGGCGTTGTGACCATGATGAGATACGCGCCGCGCACCACTTCCTCCATGTCTCGGCTTATCAGGGCGACAGACGTCGTCCCCTCGACAGCGCCGCTCAGAGTGAAGCGGTTGTCGGCGAACATATCGACGCGCTCCTGATCGCGCGCGTACAGCGCGACCTCGTGTCCTTTGAGAGAGAAGTACGCCGCCAGGGCCTGCCCTCCGTTACCCGTGCTTATGACGGCAATTTTCCGGCGCCCGCTCATATCGCGGCTCCGACTTTCGCGCCGGCGCTCCACGACGCGCGGGCCTCCCCCTCCCCGGCAAGTCTCCCGAGCCGCTCGCGCTCGCTCATGGGAGCGCCGGAATCGCCGTTCCAGGCGAGGCACTTGCCGTCTACGACGCGCGTCCGGACGGCGTCTCCGCCGCGCCGGACGATGTGGGGCGCGTCCAGTATCCCGCGCCTGACGCAGTCCTCTATGACGGCGGCGTCCCCCAACGGATCCGAACTGACGGACGCGTACTCGCCGACTATGAATCCCAGCAGATATTCCGCCTCGCGCACGAGCTCATCGCGCCGCTCTCCCACGCGCGGGTCCGCGACGCCGGAGACATTTCCGAACAGCGTGGAGCGCACAACACCCCTCACTATGCCGCAGCTCTCTATGACGACAGCCGGCGTCGCGGCAAACACCGCCTCGCTGTATCCGACGACATGGATTATATGCGGACGCACATTCATGGCGAGCGCCGTCGAAGCGGCGAGCTGCCCTTTCGCAACGTCCGGGTCGCCACTCAGAAACGGCAGTCCGGCGCGCACCTCGCGGTACACGCGGAAATCGCCGCCGGAGAGCGATTCCGTCATTTTTATCTGCGCCGTCACCTTGGCCAGATCCATCGCGAAGCTCAGTGAGTTGGGTATGTTAAACATATATTGCGACACATAATCGCGCGCGCCGTATTTTCTGGCGTTATACGCGCTTATATACGACATCGCGACGGAAATGACATCGTGCGCGTCGCGCAGTCCCCAGTGGTGCGGCTCATTGACCTCGACGGGTACGTTTTTGGCGCCGTGGAACGCGATAAGGCGCTGCGCGTCCTCTATGGACTCGCGGAGCGTCCTCGCGCCGCGCCCGTCCATCTCGTTATACCAGCACAGCGGCACGGCGCACCAGGCGTTTTGGATGGCGCCGAGCAGCATTTCCCCGAAAGGCATGACGTCCGCCGTGCCGCTGTAGCAACGCATGAGCGGAAAGTTGCCGCGCTGCGACGCCAGCTTCAGGCGCCGGAATTCTTCCTCCGTGCGCACAGGCGCGCCGCCCGCGCCCTCCAGTCGTTCGTCGCGCGAAGACGGCCTGAAAAAATACTGCTGCGTGTTCTGGTCGATGCCGAGTGAGATAACGTCGAGCGCGCGCGATTCGGCCAGTTCCTCCACCCCGCGCAGAGTGTCCTCGTAGGACGGCAGCCCGAAGTGGTGGCGCAGCAGCGGATACGGCCGCTTTTGAGCTATGCGCTCCGTCAGGCCGCGCGCGAAATACTCGGGCGAACCGCCGCCCGGCAGCGCGCCGTGTCGCAGAAACGCTATCGAGTCGTCGATGTCGTCCGTGCCGTCGAAAATGACGTCGAAGAAACCGAGTTCCCGCACGCGTTCGGCGACGGGCGGCGTGCAGCCGAACGCCCACACCGGCTGTTTTGGGAGCGCGCGTCCCAGCTCCATCAGTTCGGACACCAGAGATAGCCCGCTGTCCGGCGTCAGCCGGTATCCGACAGAGACAATCTCCGGATCCAACTCGCGGACGCGCTCTATCACCTCCGCCGGCTTCACGGCTGGTCCCAAAAACATGACCGAGTACCCCTCGTCCCGCGCCAGGTCGAGAAAATGCACCGCCCCCGCGACATGTACGCAGTTACCCAGCGACGCCGCTATGACAAGCCCTTTAGCCATTCAAAGTCACCTCCCGGCCGCTTCGCGGCAAATATTTATTCCGGCACCCGGGGTTATACCCGGTTCGGCGTCAACCTTCACTTCCTCTTGAAGCCCCTGTCGAGCGCGGACGCGGAGATCTCCATCGCCACCGGCCGCCCGTGGGGGCAATAGCGCACCTCTCCGGAGAACACGCGCCCGGCCAGCGCCTCAAGCTCTCTCATGTCGTGCCGGCGCCCCGATTTGACCGCGGCCTTGCACGCCACCGTCCGCAGCGCGGCGTCGCGCCGCGACTCCGTGTCCGCGCCGCCCCCGCTCCGCAGCTGCTCGCATATCTCCTCAAGCGCCGTCGCCGCGTCGCCGACATCGATGTCCGAGGGGATGGCGCGCGCCGCTACGGCGTTCCCGCCGAAGCTCTCAATCTCAAACCCGAGCCGCGCGAGCATCTCCGCGTTCTCCAGAAGCAGCGCCGCGTCCTGCGCGCCGTACTCGCGGATTACAGGCGACAAGAGCGCCTGCGACATCACAACGCCGCTCTCCGCCTTGAGCCTGTCGAAGTGTACGCGCTCGTGAGCCGCGTGCTTGTCTATCAGCCACAGGGCGTCCTCGCGCTCGGCGACTATATATGTGTTCAGCGCCTCCCCTATGACCCTGTACCCCGCGCGCCGCGCCATCCCCGGCAGCTCCGCGTCGCCGGACTCGTCCGCCGCGGGGATTCCTAACTGCTCGCCCGGACGTCCGTAAGCGCCCGTCGCTTCGTCCACAGACGCGCGCCACGCCACGCCGCCGGGCGCGGCGCCCCTCGCGCCGCCTCGCGCCGCATCCGTCTTTCTGAACTCGTCCGCCTTTACCGTCCGGAAAAACTTCTGATCCTCGCGCGGCGGCGAGGGCGTCCCGCGCGCGGCGGCGTACGGCGCGGCCGTTTCCCGCTCCTGCGGCGCGGGACGGAAGTCCGCCTCCGGGCGCGGGCGCCCCGCCACGACGGCCGCCGCGCCGCCCTCTCCGCGCTCGAGCGCGGAAAGGGCGGCGTAGTGGACGCTGTCAAACACCTGCTTTTCGTACAGGAATTTTACTTCTGTCTTTGCCGGGTGGACGTTCACATCAACGAGATGCGCGCCCATCGTTATGTACAGCACGCACGCCGGGAAGCGCCCGGTGAACAGGGAGTTGCGGTACGCCTGTTCGAGCGCCGCCTGGAGCAGCTTCGACTTGACGCAGCGTCCGTTGACGAAAAAATACTGGTGTCCGCGATTGCCGCGCGCAGCCCCGGGCGTCGAGACAAATCCGGACGTCTCGACGCCGTCTCCCGATGAGGAGCATTTCATGAGACCGCCCGCGAACTCGCGTCCGAAAAGCGTGTACACGCACGATTCCGCCCGGCCGTCGCCCGGCGTATGGCGCTCCTCCTTGCCGTCCTTGATATACTTGACAGATACGTCCGGGCGCCCCAGCGCGCACGAGACGACGGCGGCCGACACGCCGGCCCCCTCCGCCCTGTCTGTCTTCATGAATTTCAATCGCGCGGGGGTGTTGAAAAACAGGTCGCGCACGATGATGGTTGTACCCTCGGGGCAACCCGCGGGCGACCGCTCCCCCGCCGCGCCCGCCTCGAGCGCCAGTGAGACGCCCTCGCCCTCTCCGCGTTGGCGCGTTGTGAGCTCCACGCGCGATACGGACGCAATCGCCGCCAGCGCCTCTCCTCTGAACCCAAGCGTGCCGATGGCCTCCAGATCCCGCTCGCTGCGAAGTTTGCTGGTCGCGTGGCGCAAAAACGCCGTCTTTACATCCTCCCCGGCTATGCCGCACCCGTCGTCGGTTACGCGTATGTAACTCATTCCTCCGTTTTTTATCTCGACTGTCATCGCCGCGGCACCCGCGTCTATCGCGTTCTCCATCAACTCTTTAACGACTGAGGACGGCCTCTCGACGACCTCTCCCGCCGCTATAAGATCCGCGACGTGCGGGTCCAGCTCAATAATCCTTGCCAACCTCTCCCCTGCCTTTCCTGCGCGACGGATCCTAAAGTCTCATCTGTACATGCGCGCGAGTCCTTTTACGTTTATCGGATCGACATCCATTACGGCGATATCCCCGGCCGTACACTCGATATTGGTCACGTCCGCGAGCGTGTGCATAAGTCCCACGTCGCCGAGCACATGCGCGCGCTGACCGTTGATCTTCACGCTAAGGCGCCGCGAGCGGCGCAGCACGTCGGACAGGCGCGGTCTGCTCCTGCGGAAGCCGACGCCGAAGCCGTGGTAGTACCCCACCGACATGACCGCTATCTTGGTCGGCTTACCAAGCGTGACGCCGTGTTCGCCCCCTATGCTGTGTCCTTTTTGAAACCATCCTACTTCCTCAATGCCCGCCTCGATGAAGCCGACCTTGCCGAGGCCCGGTATCGCCTTGCCCGGCACCCGCCCGCTCAGCGCTTCCCCGACGCGCACCGCGTCCATCATTCCGAAATCGTACCGAAACAGCGCGGCGCTGTCGCAGGCGTGCGCCGGCCCCGGCTCAAAGCCCATGTCGGTGAGCTTGTCCAGCACGCCGTTGAAGGCGTCGAGCTGCTCCAGCGTGAGCTTCCGGCTTTTCCACGACGCCGAAAACGTCGTAAACGTACCCGTCACCACAATGCTGGACAGATATTTGTATATGGACGCTATCCGCTCCGTTTCAGTGGGCATGAATCCGTAACGTCCCAGCCCCGTGTCGATTTTAATCTGCACTTCCGCGACGGTACCCCGCAACTCGGCGATGCCGTTTATCGCAACGGCCGCGTCATATGAGCCGACTGTGCATATCACGCCGAGATCGATGAGTTTTGTCAATTCGTCCTGGTCCGCCGTACTCCTGAGCATCATCAGGCGCTCTTCGGTCATACCCTGCTTACGGAGCGCGTCGGCGTCGCCGGGGTCGGACACGGCAAAGCTGCGTATCCCCTCGTCGCGCAGGAGACGCGCCGTCTCTATGAGGCCCATCCCGTAGGCGTTCGCGCTCAAGTCGCCGTAAATCTCGACGCCGCCCGCGCGCTCTTTCGCCATCCGCAGATTGTTGCGCATGACGCGTCTGTCAATAACAAGATATTTCATGGCCGGGCTCTGCCCCCTGTTTCCATAATTTCCCGCGATCACGCCGACTTTTTTTCGTCCGCCGGAAATGCCTCTCCGCCGGATTTCCGTATTATACACGATTTTTGCGATATCGACAACATGACTGTCGCCGGACGAATTGCGTTTGTCACGGCCGGAGCCGTGACAAACGAGTCACGGGAGCTTGGATCTCGCCGCGCGCGGGCGTACGCGCGGTTGCGCCCCAGCGGTTGCTTTCCAGATTTTGACTTGCGAAAAATTTTGTGCTATTATGTCGGTATTATCCATATAGTACATAATCGCGGCGGGTGGTGTGACGGTCCCGCTTGCCGTGGAGGAGCGCGGCGCGCCGGGCGGCCGCTCCGGGAAAGGAACTGAAACGCTCAATGAATACCGAACTGCTGTCAATAAGCGAGCTCGCGAAATTTTCAAGGGTGTCGAGAACCGCGCTGATCCATTACGACAAGGTGGGTCTCGTGAAACCCATAGCCAGAGGCGACAACAACTACCGGCATTACTCGGACGAGCATATAGCGCTGGTAAACCTGGTTCGGACTCTGCAGCATCTGGGCATGTCCCTCAAGGAGATAACATTCGTGGCGCAGCATCGCACGCCGGAAAGCATTATGAAGCTCTTCAATGAGCAGATAGTGAATATAGACCGCGACATAATGTCGCTGGCCAACGCGCGCAAACTCATGGAAAACATGATAAGCGTGATAGACGACGTAATTGACGTCGACGAGGACAAGATATATCTGGAACGGCTGCCGGAGGAGCGCATTTTTTTGGGGCCGGACAACGACTACTCAAACGGCAGAACGCTGAATACCGCGCTGCTTGATTTCTACAACTGGTGCAAGGTCTTCGACAGCAGCATGAACCTGAATTACTCCGCGTGGGGAATTTTCTCCGCGGAGAGACTCAAGCGCGGGGATTGGGTGTGGCCGGACAAATTCTATTTTAACAACCCCGACGGACCCGATATAAAGCCGGAGGGCCTGTATGCGACGGGGTATACCCGCGGCAATTACGGCGATACCGACAATCTGTACAGGCGCCTCATGGCTTTCATCGCGGAACACAAGCTGAAGCTGACAGGCCCGTCGTTTGAGACGTACCCGCTCAATGAAATATCAATCATGGATCCCTCGAATTACTTAATCCGCGTCTCCATCGCGGTTGAGGAGAACTGATACGGGGACGCGCGCCGCGCCGGTCTCTCCCTTTTTGTACTTCAGCCTCGTAGCCATACCGCCTCTGATATGCCGCTCCGCCTTGTTGAATTCGAGGATTTCCTTCACCTGCGTGTGCAGCGACCTGCTGATGTCCTCAAGACGGTCGGTCAGATCCTTGTGAACCGTTGATTTGCTTATGTTGAATTTCTTGGCCGCTGCGCGAACGGTAGCGCGGGTTTCGATTATGTATGCCGCCAATTCGCAGGCGCGCCTTTCGACGTCTGTTTTCAATCACACCACTCCCGGAACATATTGCGCGCAATGCCGTCCGCCGCTCGTTTGCCGGCGTAACAGTAGACTATATGCCCGCAGTGGTGATAATATGAGCGCGCGTCCCCGCGTCCGCTCGTTTGTAGAGACGACTAACCCGCCCGCGCGCCGCCGCCCGCTTGACAAGGCCATCGGCGGAAGCGGAGGTTTTTTACGGCGCTACCCGGCCAGATGCGTCGTCTTGAATTTTCTTGGCGAAAGCCCGGTGGCTTTCTTAAAGACCTTTGTGAAATAGCTCTGATCCTTGAAACCGCACTGCGCGGCGATAAACGCGAGACTCGCCTTGTTCTCCAGCAGCATCCGCTTACTCTTCTCAATACGCACGTTCATGATGTACGACGTGACGGAGACGCCGAGTTCGTGCTTGAAAATGCTGCTGAGATACGACTTGCTCAGAAAAACTTCTTTCGCGAGCATATCGAGCGGCAGTTTTTCCGCGCAGTTGCGTTTGATATAGTTTGTGACCTTGAACACGACGTCCGAATGTTTCGCGCGCGCCAGATCGAACGCCTGCACCATGAACTGGCGGATCATGTCGGAGACGCGCAGCGCGAGGTTGTCCGAGTCCTGATATTTTTCAACCATGTGTATAAAATCTTCGGACATGCGGAACGTCTCTCCCGGATCGGCGCCCGCCTCGATGGTCGCGCGGGAGAGTATGACAAGAAGCTCCAGCAAACGCGCCCGAATCGCGTGGATATCGTAGTTGCTGTACACGTATATGTGGGCCAGCACCTCGTTTATCATCTCCATAGCGGCCGTCTTGTCGCCGCTCAGCACGGTGAAGCGCATATCTTTTTCAAAACGGAGCAGCATCTCGGCGCTCTGCGCGTCAAGCTCGGAGCGAAGGGTTTTTGTATCGTATATTTCCTGAAAAGCGTGCTCCTTGTCGAACGCCGTCGGGCGGCCCGCCCCCCTATCGGAGATGTGGGAGGCGACAGCGCATAATATCTCGGCGATATGGCGCACTTCCTTTGTCGAAAAAGCGCTCAACTTCGACACGGTCCAGGCCATTTCGGGGGCGGGAAGGTCGTACAGCACGTCCTGCATGTCGCCCATGACAATAGGCCCGAGGGTGAGTCCTCCAATCAGCTCTCCGGTTGCGGACAGCAGCGCGGCGGCGATAAACGTCAGGCCGAGCGGACAATAGTAGATGTACAGTCCGTCCCACCGGCGCGCCTCGCGGCAGCCGTACAGACGCGTAGTCAGCTCGTCGCCGCGTTTATACGAGCAGTGCGCGCAAAAATTCCGCAATTCATCCTGAGGCGTCAGTGTGGGCGCGCCGTACTCCGGCACATCGACTATCTCGCAGCCGATCTCCAGAAGCGACGAGAAATGCTCCTGATATTTTCCGCATACTTCCAAAAGCTCCGAAGTTATGGCGCCTCACCCGCCTTTCGAATAAAATCCTTATCACGCAAAACGGTTCCAATACCTCGCGGCTCGCCGCGAGACCGTTTATCATGTCAAAAAGTCCTTGAGCTTTCTGCTGCGGCTCGGGTGACGCAACTTCCGCAGCGCTTTCGCCTCGATCTGGCGTATGCGCTCGCGCGTCACTTTGAATTCGCGCCCGACCTCCTCAAGTGTGCGCGAGCGCCCGTCCTCGATGCCGAAACGGAGTCTGAGCACTTTTTCCTCGCGCGGAGTCAGCGTCTTCAAAACCTCCGCGAGCTGTTCGCGCAGCAGCGTGAAGGAAGCGGCCTCCGCCGGCTCGGACGCGTCCTCATCCGGAATGAAGTCCCCGAGGTGGCTGTCCTCCTCCTCGCCGATGGGCGTTTCGAGCGATACGGGTTCCTGGGCTATCTTCAGTATCTCGCGTACCTTCTCGACAGGCAGGGACATCTCCTCCGCTATCTCCTCCGGCGTCGGGTCGTGTCCGAGCTCCTGGAGCAGCTGGCGCGACACGCGCATTACCTTGTTTATCGTCTCAACCATGTGGACGGGAATGCGTATCGTGCGCGCCTGATCCGCTATCGCGCGCGTTATCGCCTGACGTATCCACCATGTGGCGTATGTCGAAAATTTGTAACCCTTCGTGTAGTCGAATTTCTCTACCGCCTTTATGAGACCGAGATTGCCCTCTTGAATCAGATCCAAAAACTGCATCCCGCGCCCGACGTACCGTTTCGCGATACTTACGACAAGCCGCAGATTAGCTTCCGCCATGCGCCTGCGGGCGTCCTTATCGCCGGTCGCCATGAGAGTCGCAAGCTCAAGCTCTTCCTCGGCGGTGAGCAGACTCACCTTGCCAATCTCCTTGAGGTACATACGCACGGGGTCGTCCACATTCAGCGTTTCGGCAAGCGCCTCCGGCTCAACCAGTTCGTCCTCCGCGACGGTCGCTATCGCCCGGAGTTCCTCCGCCTCGACCGGGGCGTCCTCCGCGTGCGCGAGTTCCAGCTCCTCCGAGTCGATCGTGTCGATATTGAGATTCTCCAGCAGATCGTAGAACCTGTCCACCTGCTCCTGTTCGAGATTCATGTCCTCCAGAACGTCCAGCAGATCCTTTGCGCTGAGACAGCCGCGCCTCTTGCCCTCCTCAATGAGCGCGCGGAGACGCTCGTCGTTGAACATGTCGCCGAGCTTATCGATCTCGTCGTCTCCGGGTACGATCTCCGCTTCCTTTGAGTAATCCATGTTTTCCTTTGAGTAATCCATGTTTATCCTCCCAACCCTTTTATGTCTTTTATACTGCTGAAGTATTCCCCTACATTCATTTCCGCTTTCGCTTTTGCTCTGAAGCTCTCCGTCCGGATTTTTTTTATGTAGTCGCGCAGCGCCTGCTGTCCGTCCGGTATCGACTCGGGTTTTTGCAGTATGGCCGATATGCGTTCCGCCTCGGCCGGCTTGAGCGCCGCGAACAGCGCCGCGGGCGATATCTCCTTGCCCGATTCGCTCCTGGCCCTCAGAATACCGAACGCCTTCGCCAGAAAAGGCGACGAAAACTCGCTCTCGCTGAAGTTCTCCCCGCGCGCCTCGTCAATCAGCGGCGGATCTAACAGTATACACCGTACCACCCCCTCCTCGGCTATGGCGGAATACTCGTTGGCGTATCGTATGGAGCGAGCTGACGGCTGCGCCGCCTCGGCCGGCCGCGTTATCTTCCGCTCCATGCTCCGTTTCCGCCGCCACTCGTCGCGCTTTGTCAGATTGGCGAGCTCGTTTTCGACGGCGGCGACCGATACGCCGGTCTCCTCTGCCAGACGCGCGCCGTATATCTCGCGCTCCGGACGGCTCCGTATGCCGGCGAGCATCTGCGTCGCCTCCGACAAGTATCCCACCCGTCCGTCCTCCGTATTCATGTCATACTTTCTCTTTATGTCCCCCATCTTATATACAATATGGTTTTCGCTGCGCTCGATCAGCAGCCGGAAGGCGTCGGCGCCGAACTTATTTATGTATTCGTCCGGATCCTTCGCGCCCTGCAACCGCAGCAGCCGCACACCCATTCCCGTCTTTTCGGTGAGACGTATCGCCCGCGCGGCGGCCTTTTCACCCGCCCCGTCCGAATCGAACGCTATCACGAGCTTGTCGGCGTACCGCGCCATAAGTCTCACCTGCGTATCCGTCAGCGAGGTACCCAGCGACGCCACGGCGCAATCAAAGCCGGCCTGATGCAGCGCTACTACGTCTATGTTCCCTTCCGTCAATATGAGCATACCGGCTTTTGATTTTTTTGCCAGATTCAGCGCAAACAGATGTCTGCTCTTGCTGAAGACCTGAGTGTCGGGCGAGTTGAGATACTTAGGTTCGCCGGCGCCGAGCATCCTCCCGGAGAAGCCTATTACGGCGCCGCGCACGTCTATGACAGGGAATACCAACCTGTTTCTGAACGTATCATAGAAGCCCCCGCTTTTCTTGTTCTCCTTGACTAGTCCGGCGTCCAGCAGTTCCTTCGCGGCGTATCCCATCGACGTCATCGCGTCGCCCAGCGAGTTCCATGAATTGGGCGCCGCGCCAAGTCCGAAACGCGTAACCATCCGCTTTGATATCCGGCGCTCGCCGATATACCGCACGGCGGCGGCGCCCTCCGGCGACGACAACACGCCGTGATAAAATCTCGCGGCGTCGCGGTTGAGGTCGAGCAGGCGCCGTCTGCTCGTGCGCGCCGTATCCTTTGTATCGGAGACTGTCAGCCCCGCGCGGCGCGCCAGAAATTCCACGGCGTCGGGGAACGTGAGATTTTCGATCTCCATGATGAAATTGACCGCGCCGCCTCCCTTGCCGCAGCCGAAGCAGTAGTACATCTGCTTGTCGGCGCTCACGGAGAACGACGGCGTCTTTTCGCTGTGGAACGGACACAGGCCGAACAGATTGCTGCCGCTGCGCTTTGACAGCTTTACATACCCGCCTACCAACTCCACAAGATCTGTTTTCTGTACGAGCTCGTCCAAAAAGCTCTCAGGAATAGCCATACCCCACCCTTTTCCGTCCGTGCGCGCGTCCGCTATCTCATCTGCCACGCTTCCGGAATGAACAGTTCCCCGTACAGGAACACCGCGTATTTGTCCGTCATTCCGGAAACGTAGTCGCAAACCGCCCTGCGCGTCGAATCGGCGCGCGCTATTTCGCCGTACTCGTCCGGCAGCTCGTCGGGGCGCGTCTCAAAATAGCGAAACAGCCCGTCGAGTATCCCGAACACCTTATGTTCCTCACCCTTTGCTCTCGGGTCGCCGTACACCCGGCTGAACATGAAGCTGCGAAAGCTGTCAAATACGAAGCTGATCCGGGGACTCATGGCTATATCCCCGCGTTCGGCGCTCTCTTCTATTATGTCTTTTATTACGGTATCTATGCGTTTGCTGTAATTGTCCCCGAGCGCGCACGTGATTTCGTCCGGTATATCCGCCTCGGACAGAATTCCGGCGCGGATGGCGTCGTCCGAATCGTGATTCACATACGCTATCCTGTCGGCCAGCCGCACGGCGCGCCCCTCCGGTGTCGAGGCGGGTACGCCGCCCGTGTGGCGCGCTATTCCGTCGCGTGTCTCCTCGGTCAGATTCAACCCGCGGCCGTCCTTCTCGATGACATCCACAACGCGCAGACTCTGCTCGTTGTGTCGGAAGCCGCCGAACGGCGCCATTATGGTGTCGAGAGCGCGCTCTCCCGCGTGTCCGAACGGCGTATGCCCCAAATCGTGACCGAGCGCTATCGCCTCCGCCAGATCCTCGTTGAGACCCAGCGCGCGCGTTATGGCGCGCGCCACGCGCGCGACCTCGAGGGTGTGCGTAAGGCGCGTACGGTAGTGGTCGCCCTCCGGCTGCAGGAAGACCTGGGTCTTGTGCATGAGACGGCGGAACGCCTTGCTATGTATTATCCTGTCGATATCGCGCTGAAAACACGTCCGCACCTCGCACTCCGGCTCGGGACGCTCCCTGCCACGCGACAGCGACGCAAAGGTCGCGGCCGGCGACAGGACAGAGCGCTCAACGTCCTCGCGAAGCTCTCTGATCACGGCGCAAGCTCCCTTTCTACATCGTCCTGAATCTGACCGGTTTCGGGCGCATCTTTATGCCCGATACGATCCCCATAGCCGCAAACGCGGTGATTATTGACGAGCCGCCATAGCTGAAAAACGGCAGCGTGAGTCCCACGACGGGCGCGAGCCCGAGACACATGCCGATATTCTCGAGCGTCTGAAATAAGATGATTGACGCGAGCCCCAGGCACACGAGCAGACCGAGCGTGTTGTTCGACTTGACGCCCACATACGCGCATCTGGCGATGACGGCGGTCAGCAGCAGGATTATTATAAAGCATCCGATGAAGCCCAGTTCCTCCCCGGCGGCGGAGAAGATGAAATCCGTCTGCTGGTGGGGTATGATACCCTCCTGCGTCAGTTTGCCGTTGTAGAGTCCCTGTCCGGAGAATCCCCCGGCCGCTATGGCGAGCTTGCTCTGTCCCGCCTGCCACGTGACGTCGAGACCGGTCGGATCTATGCTGGGGTCATACGGGGCGAGGATTCTCGCGCGCTGCCGCTCGTTGAGCAGATTGTTCCAGATGAACGGTCCGGACGCCGCGAGCGCGGCCGCGCCGAACAGGAACCAGCGCAGTCTGACGCCGCCCACAAACATGATGGACAGCAGAATAAACACGTACACGAGCGCCGAGCCGAGATCGTCCGACGCCAAGAGTATCAGCCCGAAGAACAGCCCGAATACCGCCACTATCTGCAGTACGGCGAGCGGTGAATTGAGCGACCGCCTCGCCTTATATTCCGCTATCATGTGCGCTATGACGACGGTGAACGGTACCTTTACCACCTCCGCGGGCTGTACGCCTATCCCGCCGAACCGCAGCCACGCCTTGTTACCGGTGTCGCCGGCCTCTCCCCAGATAAACAGCGTGCAGATGAACGCCGCGCTGAGTATCACCAACAGCTTTGATTTATCAGCGATTATATCGATATCAATCAGCGACAGGAGGACGTAAATCACCACGCCCATGATGAGGGCTATTATCTGGACGGTGACGATGCGGCTGCCGACGCCGTGTTCCACACTCGAAATCAGCGCTATACCGTAGACTGTGCTCACGACGCACAGCGCCAGCAGGAACATGTCCGACTCGCGCGCGTACCGGTATACCGTCTCGAAAAACTTTCTCACGCCTCACCCCGGGAATACGCCCGCTCCCCGCCTCCCCGGCCGCGACCGGACGGGGGCGCGCCGCGCTCCTCAACCTCTCTCTTGCGATGTCGATTATAGTTTACCATATGATCGGCGCGGCGTCAATCGCGCGGCGCCCCGCGCCGGAGGTCTGTGTACACACGCGTCAAGGCGCCGCCGCAAGCCGCGCGCCCGCCTGAGTCGCGACACGATAAAGGAGTGTCCCCGCAGCATTGTGAAATGCTGTAAGAACACTCCGATTGGTCGGAGTGGCGAGACTCGAACTCGCGGCATCCGGCTCCCAAAGCCGGCGCGCTACCAACTGCGCTACACCCCGGAATCCGCATCCGGCGAGATTTTTTTGTCCGCCGCAGCACCGTCGCGGCAAGAGAGACGCCCGGGCGCGGTCCTCGCGCGCGTCCCGCAGAATATTTTCGTTTGTAGCAGTTTTCGCCCCTTCGTCCTTTTCGCCGCAGGCGAAAATAATTTTTGCGGAGAAGTGCGTCTCGTGCGACGATGCAAAAATTGTAATATTTCGCGTTTTCCGGGGATTTATTCCTCGGAAAACGCTCTTTGCGAGCCGCGCACGGCGAGATCCAATCTCCCGTGACTCGTTTGTGATGGCGAAGCCATCACAAACGAAATTATTCCCGCAGGACTTTCTTGCGAATCCGCGCGGTTTGCCGTATAATACCCGATAAACCGGAAGAAAATCTCTGCGGGAGCCGCCGCAGACAGACTGAAAGGGGTCGCGGGTCATGGAACGGAAAGACAAGATAAACTACTACCTAGACATAGCCGAGACTGTTCTGGAGCGCTCGACATGTCTGCGCCGGAAGTACGGCGCCATCATCGTACTTAACGACGAGATCATCTCCACGGGGTACAACGGCGCGCCGCGCGGCCGGCGCAACTGTCTCGACCTGAACTTCTGTATGCGCGACAGTCTGAACATCCCATCCGGCGAGCGCTATGAGCTTTGCCGCGCCGTACACGCGGAGGCCAACGCCATAATCTCCGCCTCGCGCCGCGACACCATAGGCGCGACGCTATACCTCGCCGGGCGCAACGGCAAGACGGGTGAACTGCTGGCCGACACGACGCCCTGCACGATGTGCCGCAGGCTTATAATCAACGCCGGCGTCTCGGACGTCGTCTGCCGCGTCGGGAAAGACGAGTACACGCGGACGACGATACGCGACTGGGTATTCAGCGACGACTCTCTGCCGGATGCGCTGCCTCTTGACATGGAGAGTCCGGCGCGCGCCGGAGACCTTCCATAAGCGAGCGCCCGCAGCGCGAGCTGCGGGCGCTCCGACTCCGGCCGATAATACCCCCCCGCCCGGCCCGAACGGGCGCGGCGCGGACGCAGTCAGACCGCGCGAGTGACCTTTCCGCTTCGCAGGCATCGCGTGCAGACATATACGTGGCGCGGAGAACCTCCCACAATCGCCGAAACGCGCTTGACGTTCGGCTTCCACGTCCTGTTGCTGCGCCTGTGCGAGTGACTCACACGTATGCCGAACGAAACGCTCTTATCACAAAATTGACATTTTGCCATCCGGATACACCTCCTTAACTTACGCTTACCGCCCGGATTCAAACGCTCCGCGACGCGGCGACAATACGCGGGGCGGAGCGCCGTTTTACAACACGTCGCGGCATTCTATCAGAAATGAATTCAAAAATCAAGACAATTCCGCGCGTTCTGGAAAATAAATTTTCATGACCCCTCGCTTTTACCGGCTTTTTCCCGCCGTTTGAGCTGCGCCCTCACCTTCACGGGCAGCCCGAACAGGTTTATAAAGCCCTCCGCCTCGCGTTGGTTATAATCGCTCTCCCCGAAAGACGCGAGCTCCTCGCTGTACAGGCTGCGCTCGCTCCAGACTCCGGCGTTTATGATGTTTCCCTTGTACAGCTTGAGCCGTACGCGGCCGTCCACCGCCTCCTGCGTCTTGTCCACGAACGCGGAAATCGCCTCGCGCGCCGGCGTGAACCACTGCCCGTTGTACACGAGTTCCGCAAACTTCAGGGCGAGAGTTTCCTTGAGGTGGGCCGTATCGCGATCGAGCGTGATTGATTCCAGAACTTCGTGCGCCCTGTACAGGATCGCGCCGCCCGGAGTCTCGTACACCCCGCGCGATTTCATGCCGACGAGACGGTTTTCGACCACGTCGTACAACCCGACGCCGTGCTTGCCGCCGAGCGCGTTCAGCCTGCGGATTATCTCTCGGGCGCTCATCTCTTCCCCGTCGATTGACGTCGGTATGCCGCGCGCGAATCCGAGTTCGACATACTCCGCTTTGTCGGGCGCGTTTTCCGGGGAGACTCCGAGTTCCAGAAAACCCGGCGCGTTGTACCTAGGTTCGCTGCCGGGGTCTTCGAGGTCAAGTCCCTCATGCGACAAGTGCCAGAGATTTTTGTCCTTTGAGTAGTTTGTCTCGCGGCTGATCTTGAGCGGGACACCACGCGACTCGGCGTAGTCTATCTCGTCCAGGCGGCTTTTCAGGGACCACTCGCGCCACGGCGCTATTATCTTCATGTCCGGGGCGAACGCCTTAATGGCAAGCTCAAAGCGCACCTGGTCGTTGCCCTTGCCCGTGCAACCGTGACAGATGGCGTCCGCGCCCTCGCGCAGCGCGATCTCCACTACGCGTTTGGCTATGACAGGACGCGCGAACGACGTACCCAGGAGATACCCCTCGTACTTCGCGCCCGCCTTCATCGTGGGTATAATGAAATCGTTTACAAATTCCTCCGTAAGATCCTCTATGTACAGCTTTGACGCGCCCGTCTTTATCGCCTTTTCCTCCAGGCCGTCGAGCTCCGAGCCCTGCCCGACGTCCGCTGAGACCGCGACGACCTCGCAGCCTCCGTAGTTCTCCTTGAGCCACGGAATGATTATTGACGTGTCGAGTCCTCCCGAGTAGGCGAGAACCACCTTTTTGATATCACCCATATGTATAACTCCTCAATTCCTCACGCGTACGTGTCGTAGATATTCCCGAGTAGCCGCTCCGCAACGTCGTACGTCACATCCACGGGACAATACTCCGACAGATGATTTTCCACGACGTCCCGCGCCAGCGCCGTCGTTTCCGCGCGCGAAATGCCGAGAGCGGCCAGCGATTTCATGTCCATCTCACGCATCATGCCGCGCAGCGCGTCGGCTGTGAGCTTACCGAGCGCCTCGCCCGATTCGCGGCCGGTCAGCGGCAGTTCCATCGCCCTCGCGATGACGCGCATACGCTCCGGCACCACGGGCGCGACGAGCGCCAGAGTCTCTGGGAGCGCGAGCGCGCATCCAAGTCCGTGCGGCATGTGGAAGTGGCATGAAAACGCGTCGGAGCAGGCGTGTCCCACATGCGTGACCGGATTGTTGAACGCCAGACCGGCCCAATTCGCGGCGAGTGACATTTCGCTGCGCGCTTCAATGTTATACGGCCGGAAGTATGCCTCTCGCAAGTTGCGGGTCACTTTGCGTATGGCCGCCTCGCCGAACAGATCGGAGTGGTAATTCCACGCCCGGACAGTCATCGCCTCGGCGGCGTGAGAGAACGCGTCGAGTCCCGTGTTTACCGTTTCGTATTTTGGCAGCGTGACCGTGAGTTCCGGATCGACGATGGCGAGCGTCGTGTTTACAAACGCGCTCCATTTGACGTTCAGCTCGGGGCGCGAAATAATCGCCACAGTCGTACATTCGCTGCCCGTTCCCGCCGTGGTGGGTACGAGAATAACAGGCGTCTTTGTATCGACAAACGGCGGCGTCTGCAATATGTACCGGCGTACAGGACCGGGGTCGTGCATATATATTGCCGCCGCCTTGGCGGTATCCATCGACGATCCGCCGCCGACTCCCACGAGGCAGTCGCAGCCCTCGCGCACGGCGAGCTCTCCGGCTTCGTCCACAATGGCGTCGGACGGATCCGACACGACGCGCCCGTACGCGACGTAACCGACGCCGGCCAACGCCAGCGCGTCTATTGCCTTTCCGGCGATTCCGGCGTCCTCTATGCCTCGATCGAAGATAACAAGCGCCTTTTTGCGCCCCATCTCCCGCACCTGTTCACCCAGCGCCGCGATGGCGCCGCAGCCGAAAATAATGGGAGCGGGCTGGGAAAAAGCGGGTCTGTATTCGGCCATTTCACGCGCCCTCCTCAAACTAAAATATCCGAATATTCGGAATGCTTCTCAAACCAGCCGCGCGCGTACGAACACGACGCGGTCGCGCTCCTGCCGTCCTCACGCAGCGCGGCCGCGACGCGCTCCATGAGCTCCGCCGCGACACCCCTGCCGCGCAGCGCGTCGTCCACGAATGTGCGGTCGATATCTACCACACCGTCGGCGACGTCCGGAAATGTGACCTCCGCCAGCTTCCGGCCGTCCTCCGTATACACTACTCGATTTCGCTCCGTCTTGTAAGGCATATTGCGTGCCGCCCCCTCACAATTATCGTACTCACCGGACGCGCGGGACAAGCGAACGGAAATCCAAAGGTTTGGACACGTTCGACCTCTTGCCCGATTATACACCCGGCGCTCCCGAAATACAACTATCCGGCGCTCTCGTGTCCGGCCCGGCGCGGGCGCGAGCCAAGAGCAGCATACACCGATAATAGTCGCGCTCGCCGTCCGCGGCGCTCTCGATGAGCGCGCGGCAGCGCTCGGGCGGTCGCAGGTAATCCGAGCGCAGCGCGCCTCGCGCCAAAAGGCGTTCGGCGTACCGCGCCTGGCGCGCGTCGGCGCCCTGTCGGCGGAGAGTTTGGAGCACACGCTCCGACAGCGCCTCGTATTCCGGATTGTAAAACCGGCCGTCTTTCGCGTCGTACCTAAGTCCCCGCGCGCGGATCTGGACGGCGCCGCCGCGCGCCTCGGCCGGCCATCTCCCGCCCGGCGGCGCGTCGGGTTCCGGAAGCGCGTCGGGACTCTCCGACGTACCGGATACGTATATGTAGTATATATTCTTTATCTCGCGGTCTCCGCCGCGCCGCAGCACGCGTCCTATACGCTGTATGCGCTGACGCGCGCCCGTGCCGGCGGAAAGTATTATTCCAACGTCCGTATCCGGTACGTTCAGCCCCTCGTCAAGCGCCCGGCAGCACACTATGACGGGGCGCTCGCCGTCCCTGTAACGCTCCAGCGCGCGCGCCTTTTCCGCGGCGTCCATGTTGCTGTGATAGCGGCATATCTTGCCGGGATACAAGGCGTCGAGTTCGCCGTACACGAAATCGACGGTTTCTATGCGCTCGGCAAAAACTATTATGCGGCCGTCGGTTATGAGTTCTTTTACAAGCTCGACCGCGCAATCGGCGCGCGCGCGGGCCAGGTGTAGAATCTCCTTGCGGCGTATATACAGCAGCGCCAGTTGACGCGCGAGCTCGCCGGTCTTGTCAGCGCGGCCTTGCAATTGCCGCACGCCCTGTATAAAGGCGGCGCCGCGCTCGCCATTCAGCCGCGGGACGATCTTTACCAACCGCGCGCGCGTTATCGCTATCCTGTCCGTATACGAATCGTAATCCGCGCGCTCCTCGGGGGAAAAATCGACGGCTACGCTGAACACCGCGCAGCCGGAGGTCACGCTGTCGGCGGCCGCCTCCGATATGCCATATCTGAAAATCACGCCGCCCAGCGCGGGCGCGACGGCCGTATCAAAGCCGTCGCACTCCGGCGTCGCCGACAGCCCCAGCGCGAAGTAGCGCTCCCGCGGTACGCGCGTGAGAAAATCGAAAACGCGCGCGTTGACGGCGCTCCCGAAATGGTGGCACTCATCGCATATGAGCAGTACGGAGCGTCCCGCGTCCGTATCGCGGAGTATATGACGCGACACGCAAAAGCGCGCGGTATTGAGTACGTATATCACAAACGGTTTTTCCGGGGACTCCTTGACCGCTCCGCAATAGAGACCGATATCCCCGCGCGAAACGCCCAGGAAACGCACGATATCCGCCCGCCACTGGTGGGCGAGAAATACCTTCGGCACTACTATCCTCACGCGCAGCGACGTCTTGTCGCGCGTCTTCGCGAGCCGCTCGATCGCGGCCAGCGCCAGCAATGTCTTTCCCGCCCCCGTGGCGACGCCGGCGACGCCCTTGCACCCGTTTTCGAACCAGCGCGCGAGACACTCGTCCTGCCACGCGTACAGCGTCACGCCGCGCAAAGAATACACGTCCGGAAGCCCCTCCCCTCGTATGCGTTTGCAAACACGCAACGGTTGCAAACGCGTTTATCCCTGAAAAATCATTTCGTTTGTGATGGCGAAGCCATCACAAACGAAATGATTCCCGAAAATTTATCCTTGACAGCCGCTCGCGCGGGGCGATATAATTGCGGGAAATGTCTGAATATCCGGAGCTACACCTAATTATACGGCGTAACGCTGAATTATGAAAGAGGTTTTTTTATGATCTATGAAGCGTTTTACGACGACATCCTTTCCGTCGCGGAGGAACTGAAGGAACAATTGTCGTCCCAGCAAAAGCTTGTCAAGCGTCTGATGAAGTGTGTGGGAAACGGCGACCTGAAAGCCGCCGCGCGCGAACTCCCCGCCGCGAACGCGGCCGCCGACGTCTGCGCCCGTTCGATAGCCTCGATTACCGAAAAAATCGAGGCGGCCGACATGTTCGCCTATCTCCGGTCGGGGGACTTCGCGCGGCAGCTTGTCAACATGTGCCGCGAGTACGGAATTGACATCAAAGGCGAGGGAAATTCCTATGAGGTCTTCCCGTACCGCCTGAAAATCGATCCGCAGAACGCGGAGCTTCAAATCAACGGCAAAAAAGCGCTTGGTCTGCGTCCGCGCGCCGTGGTTGAGGACCTGCAAAAGAAGCGCGCGCACCTCCTGTCCGCCTCGTTCAACCCCGCGCAGTACGCCGCCGAGCTGTCGTCGGCCTATGATCTCGCGCTTCTCGCCGCGTCCAAGGGCAAAGCGTACGCGCCCGACGCCGACGTGCATCTCACCACGCTCCACAGGTATTTGACGCCGATGCGCCGTTTTCGGCGCGACTACGACCCGCAGAGCTTCGCGTTCGACATCGCCCGGCTGTACGACGCGGAGACGGACGCGCCCGTGGTAATCGGCGACGGTCGCCGCGTACATTTCGGGCCGGGCCGCGATAACAGCAAAGCGATACGCATCCTCGACGCGCTCGGGAGCGAGCGGTTCTTGTCAACCGTCCGGTTTTACAGGCCGTAACTCATGAGTACGACCGTGATTTCCGGAATTTCCGATTCCGGGGAACCTGTCCGCATGACAGAGGGCCAGATGCCCGCCGACGTCGGTTTTATCACCGATTTTTGGCGGGAGCAATATCTGGAGCCGTATATAACGCTGGGCGGGAGCAAGATAAAGTTCGTAGTCGGGAGCCCGGGCAGCGGCAAGAGCGGCTGTCTGCGCCGGTTCGCGTCGGACGCCGCGGCCCTCGGGTGCAAAACGGCGTCGCTCTCGGCAAAAAGCGTCTGGCTCAACGACTTTAAGGAGATATACGCCGCCGTGTTCGGCGCCGTGGATTTTCAGGGCTGTTTGATGAATTGCGCGCGCAAAATTGTGTCCGAGATGGGTCGGGACTACGACGAGATACCGGACGGCATCAGCTTCGCCGACTATCTGGCGTATCTCGGGATGCTCGACCCTGTCACGCGTCTTGAACTGCGCGCCCAGATCAATTCGATGTTTTTCAAAAATCCGCGTATGGACAAGAACTTTGCCGTCTGCGCCGCCATGCTGACGGGCGGCATTCTGGGACATCCCACACTGGAGCAGTCGTCCCGCGAATTGCTGTGGTCGTGGCTCAAAGCCGAAAAGGGCGTGCGCGCGCCGACAATCCGCAAGCTGGGGCTGGCGCCGTACAAAATAAGCAAGCACAACGCGCGCCACATGCTGAGATCGCTCATTGAGGTCGTCCGCCTCGCCGGGTACACGGCCCTCGTCGTCGGCGTCGACGATTTGGAGATCCTGACGGAGACGTCGTCGCTCGAGGAGATACGCTATACAAAGATGCGCCGCGAGGACGCCTACGAGAGCATAAGAGAGCTTATCGACAGCATAGACACCCTGGATTATGTGATGTTTGTGTTCGCGTTCGGACGGGAGCTTCTCGACGACGAGGTCTGCGGCTTCAAATCGTATCAGGCGCTTTGGATGCGGATACAAAACGAAATTACGGGCGGCAAGTTCAACAGGTTTTCGGATATCATTGACATGGATCGCCTCAGAGCGCCCGGCAGTCAGGAGACTTCACATGAATAGAACGGACAGCTATAGTGCCAGAAATATTATAGAGGCGCTGCGCTCCGGCGTGTCCTCCCGCGAAGTGGGCTGCTGCTTCTCATCGGCGCGGCCCGGACTCACGCGCGAGATCCACAACGCGCTCACCGGCGTGGCGGAGGGCGGCGAGTCCGGCGGACGCATAATTACCGGGAAGTACGGCGAGGGCAAGACGCACCTGCTCAATACCGTATTCAACATGGCGCACGAGCGGAATATGGCGGTCAGCGCCGTTACGCTCAGCAAGGAAAGTCCGCTGTCGAATCTCGGCGTGCTGTATCCCAAGGTTCTGCAAGAGACGTATCTGCCCGGAAAAGTTCAGCCGGGTATTTCGGATATATTCGAAAGACTGTCGGCCGGAAGCCCCGCCGCGGCCGCTCTGCTGGAATACTGCCTTACGAAGCTTGAGTGCAACAAACTCTACTATGTGCTGAAATCTTACCTCGGAACGCAGAGCGATGAGGAAAAA
The DNA here is from genome assembly GCA_031278515.1 of Oscillospiraceae bacterium. Lineage (GTDB taxonomy): Bacteria > Bacillota > Clostridia > Oscillospirales > Oscillospiraceae > JAISBX01. The sequence goes on from JAITKI010000033.1 coordinate 24,313, forward strand.
TACATGCTTTTAGGCGATATCGAGGGCGATTTTATGGCGAACGCGACGGTCAAACAGATCTACAAGCGCATCTACGGCGAGACGGTTGTATTCAACACCCCGTTCTCAAAAACGCGCCACGTGACCGACTATTTCGCGTTTGTGTCGCGTCTGTTTTTATCCGCGGGATACGACGGCTGGGTCATCCTCTTCGACGAGGCCGAGCTGATAGGGCGCATGAGCAAAAAAGCGCGGCAGTCCGCTTACGCCAATATGGCGGCGCTGCTGCGCCCGGACGCCATTGACCGCGCGTACTGCCTGTTTGCGTTCAACTCCTCGTACGTACCCGACGTCATAGAGTCGAAGCACGAGTACGCTATCGTTGAGGAGTCGCCGCTGCTCTCGCAGGAGCGCAAGAAGATTATATCCGGGGTATTGTCCGAAATCGCCTCCGCCGCGCAGCTTGTGCCGCTGGGCAAGGGGGAGATTCTTGAGATTCTGGAGAAAATACGCGACTATCACGGCCGGGCTTACGGATGGAGTCCAAAGCCCGACGCCGCGGACATCCTGGCGTTCACCGAAAAGCACGGCTACCTGCTCAGGACGCGCATACGCACCGCCGTGGAACTGCTCGATCAATACTACCAGTACGGTTCAGCCGACGAGATAAGCGTGGGCGAGCTGGGACAGATGGAGTTCGATGAGGACGGCGATCCGCCGTCGCTCGACGCGTTTGTATAATCGGCCGCGTTTTACCGCCGCCGCGCCGTTTCGCTCCGGGGCGACAAAGTCAAAGCAGCGCGACTATATGCTCCTCGCCTCACGCAGCGCGGCATACAGCGCGGCGACGTCGATAGGTTTTGTCAGATGCTTCTCCATCCCCAGCGTCAGACAGCGCTCGCGCTCCTCCGGGAAGGCGTGCGCCGTCAGGGCGTATATCGGAATATCCGCGTATTCAGGCGTGTTTTTTATTATCCCGGTCGCCTCGTAGCCGTCCATCACCGGCATCTGCAGATCCATCAGTATGAGATCGAACGGCGGTTTTTCACGACCCGCCGCCGCCTCTCCGAGTATGCGCAGCGCCTCTTTCCCGTTTTCCACCGCCGTGACCTCGACGCCCGCGGCCGACAGCACCTCCGTGACGATCATCGAGTTGATGTCGTTGTCCTCCGCGAGCAGCACGCGCATACCGCGAAGCGCCGCGTTTTCGCCGCTCACCTCGACCGGCTGCGGGACGGGGGGCGGTGTCTCCGGCGTCTGCGCGCGCAGCGGGAACGCGCAGTGGAACGAGAATACCGTACCCATGCCCGGTTGGCTGGATACGGAAATTTCCCCGCCCATCAGTTCCACCATCTGCTTTGTGATAGTCAGCCCGATGCCCGCGCCGCCGTACCGGCGGGCGGCGGAGTTGTCGGCTTGGTTGAATACGGCGAAAATGCCGTCGAGCTGTTCCTTGTCCATGCCTATACCGGTGTCCTCCACCGCGAAGAACGCCGTCACGCTGTCCTCCGCGCGCTTCATTACGGCCGCGCGCACCGTCACGACGCCTTTTTCCGTAAATTTATAGGCGTTTTCGATGAGATTTATGAATATCTGCTGCAGTCTCAGCGGGTCGCCGACGACGGTCTCCGGCAGCAACGGGTCTATCTCAAACCGAAGGGCGACGCCGCTCTTCGGCGTCTGGTCGCGGAAGAACACCTCCAGATCACCGAGCAGACGCCGCAGCTCAAACGGCGTTTGCTCCAGTCTCATGCCGCCGGAGTCGGCCTTTGAGAAATCGAGCATGTCGTTTACAAGCCCGAGAAGCGTCGAGGCCGCGCGCCCCATCTTCTCCGCGTAGCCGCGCTGCTTTTCGTTCATAGGCGTGGCCATAAGCAGTTTTGTGAGACCGATTACCGCGTTAAGCGGCGTGCGGATCTCATGGCTGATATTTGCCAGGAACGACCGTTTCGCCTTGTTCGCCTCCATCGCCGCCAGCGTTGCGCCCTTCAGTTCGAGCAGCGTCCGCACGCGCGCCACGAGTTCGTTCTTGTCAAACGGCTTTTGTATGTAGTCGTTCGCCCCGGATTGGAAACCCAGCACGACGTCCTGTATCCTGTTTTTTGCCGTCAGCATAATGATCGGCAGGTCAAACAGCGAATACTTCTCTCTCAACTGGCTGCAGACGTCATAGCCCGACTTTTTCGGCATCATCACGTCCAAAAGCACAAGATCGAATTCGCCGCCGCTCTCTATCATGTCGATGGCCTCCTGGCCTCCGTATGCTTTCGAGACGCCGTAGCCGCGCATTGTGAGGATGTTTGAGAGCACCTGAATATTGACGGGCTCATCGTCCACAACGAGTATCCTGTATCCTCCCTGCGGCGCCGACTGCGGCGCCGTCTCGGACGGTGAGGATTCCGCCGCGAAGTTTTCGATATCAATGACGGAGCGCAGCTGCTCGCTCACCTCCGCCGCGCCCTCTCCCTTCGCGTCGTCGGCGCGCGGCAGGGTGAATGTAAATCTGGAACCCTTCCCGAGCCTTGACTCGACGCCTATAGTCCCGCCGTGCAGTTCCACGATCTTTTTGGTGATAGATAATCCGAGCCCCGTGCCGCCGTACTCCCGCTCGGTTGAGCCGTCGCCCTGCTCAAACGATTCGAATATGCCGTCAAACTTATCCCCGGCGATGCCTATACCCGTATCGGATACGGATATGGCGGCCATTCCGTCGACAATGCCGGCGCTCACGGTCACGCTCCCTTTCTCGGTGAATTTGATCGCGTTGCCGACGAGATTGTAGAGTATCTGCTGAATCCTGTTTTCATCCGCATTCACCGCGGTAAACGAAGCGTCCACCTCGTTTACCAGTTTGAGATCCTTCCCCTTGGCAAGCGGCCTTGACAGCGCGATGACCGTATCGACCGCGGTTTTGAGATCGACCGGTTTCAGTTGAAGCTCTATCTCTTTGTTCTTGAGTTTTGTGAAATCCAGGATGTCGTTCACCAAATTAGAGAGGCGCTTACCGCTGTTGGCGACGAGCGCGAGGTTGTATTTCTGCTCGTCCGTCAGCGCGCCCGCCGCGCCGTCGATCATCGACTCCACGATTCCTATTATTCCGGTAATCGGCGTTCTGAGCTCATGCGACGTGTTTGCCAGAAACTCATCCTTAAGCTCGTTGAGCTTATTCAAATAGGTGTTTTTTTCCTCAAGCGTCTGCGCGTATCCGCGCAGTTTTGTTATGAGACGGTTTATTTCGCCGGCCATAAACGCGAACGCCCCGGACAGCGCGCCTATTTCGTCATTGCTCCGGAATACGGGCGCTTCGACGTCGAAACGGCCCTCCCCCAGCAGCTTTGCCGTATCGGACAGTATGAGAATCGGCCGCGTTATACTGCGCGCTATTATATAGAGCACGACGGCTATGACGCATATGGCTATCAGCGATACGGCCAGGACGTAGTTACGGATACCGTTCGCGTTATCCAGTATTTTCGTCATGGGGATACTGACCGCCACCGACCACGGATTCGTCACCTCGCTGAACCGGATCGGAGCGTACACCGTGTAGTAGTCCTCGCCGCTGAATATGTAAGTCTCTCCGTTTTTTATGGCCGCTTTCGCTTCACCGGCGTACGACGCCCGCGCGAGATCGTCAGCGAGATCCCCGCCCAGCCGCGGCGTCTCCGGATGCGCGACGACGACGCCCGCGTTCGAAAATATCTCCGTGTATCCGCCCTGCTCATGCGGATTGACCTTTGAGATCATCTCCTGCAGCTTATCGAGCACAATGTCCGACGAGATGATCCCGATAAACCCGTCTTTGTGTATTATGGGAAATACAAAGCTGGCAAGCATAACGGTATTGCCCTGTACGTCATATGGGTACGGGTCTGTAATATACTCACAGCGCCCCGCCTTGGGCTCGATATACCAGTCGGAGATGTCGATGTCGTACAGCGGCTGCACCTCAATGTTGCCGTCGAGCTTATTCCAGTAAGGCGCGTATCGGCCCGTCTCGTCATACTCCGGCCCCATGCCGGCGTAGAAGTCGTCCAGCCCGTCCAGCGCGTCGGGGTCGTAGGCTATGCAAAACGCGGTTATGTACTCTTTTTCGGCGAGTGTGTTTCGCAGGATGTCGTTCATCATGTCCCTGTCGGTGAGTTCGTGATCCTTGAGCGTCTCAAACACCGTCGAAAGCGTCTCGGAGGTGATTCGCGCGCCCTGAATTTCCGCCAATATCTCGTTTTTATACTTGTCCGCCGTCTCCTGCGCGAGACTGAAGGCGTCTTTTTTTGCCATTTCATACGACTTGCCCGAAACGATGACGGTGAGCGCGGAAAAAGCTACGATGACGACGAGCGCGACCGAGAAAAATATTTTTGCCCTGAGACTGAGATTTCCAAACATAAAAACTCCTCAATATTCCGTGGTTACGGCGCCCGAGCGCGTCCTTGATTTCTCGCCGCGCGGCGCCCTGCTATCGTGTAAGTATATCACACAACATCCCGTATACGCAAGATATATTGCACGAATGGCGGAATTTGTCGTAATTTGTAGGAATTGTAACAACCCTGCGCCGCTCCAAACCCGCGCGATTCGCCGCACCCTCCCCGGTGAGTTAATCAGAATCAATTCGTTTGCAGCGGTTTCGCCATCACAAACGAATTGATTCAAATTTCTGTATACAACCTAAAACCCTGATAATAGTTACTCAAAACGCTATTGCCTGATGATGCCGAGCCTTGATAGGAATAAACGGTCGCGTTTAATTGTTTCTGTTTGCCATCTACATTTGCTCATGTTCGTGTAGACCGTTGTTTCTTCGATGCAGTCAAACCAAGCAAACAACCGCTCAATCGACATGCTGTTTAACCAGTTGAGAAGCGCCTTTTCTTCCTTCAAATTTTGCTCGGTGTCATGTAACGGATCGCCGTTTTTTATAGCAAGAGTCTTTTTTAAATTCGAGATTGCCTGATGCAGATATTCATGGTAACAAAGCGCGACGAACTGGCAAAAAAACCGGCCGCTCAGACTATCCGGATACCATACCCTTGTTCGATTGCCGTCGACATATTGCTTATCCATGCGGAAGTGTTCCTCTATCTTTTCCCTCCGTCGGTACTTCCGCAACGCATCCCAGACATCCAGCGGCGCATTGGAAACAAGGATAAAACAACCTGCAAAACGGGTCGCATCCTGAAATGCCTCCTCATTGTATGTGATAGATAAACCGCCTCTGGTGTTTCTGATCATGAGATATTTGTCTGCAATTCGTCGCTCACCTTCAGATATTGGTTGTACTTCGGCTTTCAGATGTTCTTGGACTTTTCTGATATCATCAGCCAGGGAGGCCGTATCGCATTCGGCCTTGGCAGCGTTTCTGTACAAGTAAAGATATATCCGATGTTCTTCTGTTACCACATCCCCTTTCGAGATGTTACTGCGGCTGCGCTCTCTGACCCGCCGGAAATTATGTTGGGTCGCGATTGCCATTCCGTACACGCTCGGGTCAAAAGGACAGTGGTTGGACAACTGACTGATAGAATTCAATATCCCATCGAACTCAGACTTAATCCATGAAGCATTCAGCTTTCCAGCGACTAAAAACTTAATATGGCTGCGTATGAGTGTCAGCATATTGTCTTCGGAATAGAATCCTGCATCCATTACAAACATTGGCTTTTCCATACCGAAGACGGAGAGTTGCTTGCTGGCGTTGATAATAGAAATGACATCTGGTATATTTCCCGGTTGTCTCGCGTAAGCAATCGGCTGTCCTGTTTCCAAGCAATACTGCGTTAAAAGTTTCACGCTCTTTAGTCCGTCATCGCTTTTATTATAGCCGTATCTTGCTTCGATCTGGTTCTCTGAATACGACGAGACGGTAGTTGAGTCAAATGCGATGGAAGACTTGGATGGCACACGGTCAGCTCTCGCACGGAAGAATTTCTGTTGCATGTCGGCATCCGTGCCGATCGCTTTCATCAAGGCATAACATCCGTCTTGAGATATGCCGTCCCGATAGGGGATATCGTGGTTTATCTGCCATTCTTCGATATAAGGGATGGTCTTGCCTGGGTTCGCATTCCAGTAGCGGGCAATTGAAAGAATTTTCTCGGCGGTCGTGCGATCGGTAGCGTGGAGAAGATCCTGATCAATGCCGGATTCGCGGCCAATCCATTCCAGGATGCAAGCAACGCCAATCCTCTTGCTTGATGCCAATTTCGGTACGGATGCTTTTGCCCTGCGGGGTCTCGTTGAAACCATTTCTGTCTTTCCAGCCGGAATTTTACCAACCAAATGACTGCTTATAACTTCATTGAAGCGTTTTTCGGGGTTGTATTTGGTCGTTCTCTCATAAATGTAAATATCTCCATTGCCGCGTTTGACATTGACTTGCCCGGTTTTTGGCTCTAACGAAGCTTTTTTTGGCATGATGTCCCTCCTGATTTGAGTTACTATATTATATAATAGTTACTCGAATAAATCAAGAGGGAAAATACCGTTAAATGCCGAAAATAAACCATATTTACTGACTAATGAAGTTGAAATATCCTTTGAGGTCGTTTTTGAGTGAGCATTGTCAGGGTTTTAGGTTTGAACGCCTACAATAGCGGCGGGTATCAGGGTGTCATAAATATCAGTAACGCGGCCAGTTCCGATCCGGCTACTAAAGCCGCGAGGAACGAGGCGTTAGTTAATCTCAATGCCGCGCGAAACGCGAAACTCGCGGGTTCCGCGTCGCCTATCACGTGGGTTGGCGACGATGGGAAGACGTACACGGCTGAATCATACATGCTTAGTAATATCGGCGGAAGTTACGCTCCCGGTGGCGCGAGTTATTCGCCGACTTCGACGTTTACGAGTAATCTGCCCGCCGGCTTTGATAGCTCGGCGGGTTTGCAGAGTTCCGGCGCGTCGTCGCTGTCGTCGTCTCAATCGTCTCCGTACACGTATTCGGACGCTATCACGTATTACAGCAATAACGCAAACCAAAGCCAGATAGATAGTTTGAGGAGCGCTATTAACAACTACAGGAGTTTTACGAGTACGCCGCAGCCGACGTGGGACGATGTGTACAAGGACGCGTACAACGCGGCGTTGAACGAGGTGCTTGGGCGGCAGGAGTTCAGTTATGATTTGAATACCGATCCGAATTATCAGGCGTACGCGCAGCAATATCTTATGGAGGGCGATAGGGCGACGCAGAATACTATAGCGCAGATGGCGGCGCTTTCGGGCGGTATGCCGTCGTCGGCGGCGGCCACGGCGGGCCAGCAGGCGGGCGATTACTACGCGGCGCAGCTCAGCGCCAAGGTTCCGGAGTTATACCAGCAAGCATATCAGCGGTATGTCGATGAGTTCAATATGGATCGTTCGGCGCTTGGCGATGTGTATAACGCGCGTAATTTCGATTACGGCATATATCGCGACGATGTTGGCGATTATCAGGCGAACAGGGATTTTGACTACTCCGATTATCTCAATCAGTACGATATGCTTCAAAATTCGCTCAACAACTATGTCAACGCCGATGAGACGGCGTACGGCAGGTCACGCGACGCGATAGCGGACGCGCGGTACACCGATGAGACGGCGTACAACAGGGAGCGCGACGCGATAGCGGACGCGCTGTACGCCGACGAGACGGCGTACAGCAGGTCACGCGACGCTTTAGGCGATACTCGGTATGAGACGGAGTACGCCGACGCGTTAAAGCAGCAGGATTACGAGAATATGACGCAGGCGCAAAAGGACGCCTTTAACAGTGCGTGGGCGATGTTTGAGGCCGGTGTCATTAACGACAATGTGGCAAAGGCTTTAGGGTACGCGACGACGGCGCAGTTGCAGGCGGCGTATGACGCGGCTGTCAAGGCGGCAAAGTCGAGCGGTACGGGTACGGGTTCCGAAAAGGAGAGCGCGGACGTTTATGTCGAGGGGCGGGGGCCTGTGACGGCGGAGCAGCTTGCGTTAGGGTTGAAGAATGGCACTGTCAAGCAGGGTACGCGCAACGGGACGACGTATTATTACGCGAGCGATGGGATTACGCCGATATCGCTGCCCGGCAGTTCCAGTTTCTACGGCGTGCCTGTGAACGAGCAGTACAAAATTATAGAGTCAACATACGGTAAAGTTGTGCTTGACGCGATGCAAGCTGTCGGCAGGGTCATTAGCGGTACGAATGTTTCGGATAAGGTGAAGCAGCAGAGGGCCGAGGAGGCGTTGGCAAATTACGATCTGTCCGCCGAGGAGTATGCCGGTATACTCCAGGCGTATGGTCTTTCGTATAAGTAGGGGCAAGGAGGTGCCGAGAAGTGGCTACCGCAATTGACAGGATAATATCGTTGCGCGCGCGGAAAGCGTCGTCTGTGGGCGCGACTTCCGAGGCGGGCGCCGCGTGGGAGACGTCCGACGGGCGTGTGATTTCCGCGCCTACGCGCACACTTGCGCGGATTAAGGCGTTGCGGGAGTCCGGTACGGCGCGGTCGGCGGATGAGATTTTGCGCGAGGTACGCGAAGAGCAGGAGGCGGAGCGGACGGAGGCGGCGCGGGCGGCTGTTGAGGCGGCTGTGAAGGCGCGTAACGCGTCGCCGCTCGAGTCGTGGCTGCCGCGCGCTTCGACCGACGAGGTCGCGCGGTACCATGAGCAGAAGCAGGAGCAAATTGACAAACTCCAATTCGCCGAGGCGGGTTTGCCGTTTCCGACGGGCGCTGACGCTGTGCGGGATTACGCGGATTCTGAGTGGTCTGTGCTGCGTGAACGCGGCGCGGCGCGGAAGTACAACGCGAATCGCGCGGAGTACGATAAGTTGGCGGCTTTGCCCGCGACTCCGGCAAACGCCGCCAAGATGGCGCTTCTCAACGCGGATATGGAGGGGTATATCCGCTACGGGGATAATAAGAACGAGTATACCGAGCGGAAGAGCGCGTATGATAAGGGTTTGGATGATACGCGCGCCAGACTTGCGGAGTTGAAGGATACTGATTGGCAGGAATATGAGCGGCTGCTTAGAGAGACAAAGGAAAAGACGCCGCGGTACAACGCCGAGAAACAGTCGCTGGATGAGTTTTCATCTTCCCGGCAGAAGTCGGAGCGCGCGGCATACGCGGAGGCTTTGAAGATTGAGGATGAGCAATATCGTTTGAGGGCCGATTCCGGCTCAAAGGCGTACAAGAGTACCGTAAAGCTCGGGCAGGCGGAGGCGGAGCGTATCGCGGGTTTTACGGCAGACGAGACTACGGCGGCGACGGGAGATAAGTCGTCGCCTTTGACGTATACACAGCAACGTATCGTAAACAGAATCGTTCATGGGGCTTCCGCCGCTAAGCCTGTGTCGTACGAGCCCGGGTACGTCGATGTTACGGGTAAGGATTATTATGGGAAGTACGATTATCTGTCCGATAATGAGAAGACTGATTTCTATTATTATCTCGGCAAGGGCGATACAGATGGCGCGTTTCGGTATCTCGGTATGCTCGGGACGACGCTCGAGGCGCGTGAGACGGGGAAGTACAAGGAGGATTTGAGCGCGGCGGCGAAGGAGGATCCCGCGGGGGGCGCGTTTTTGCAGTTTATGGCGAATTTCGCAACGCCGGGTGATTTGCTTGCTATGGGCGGCGAGGCGTTGGCGAACGCTGTCAGGGGCGACGCCAAGTACGAACCGGCGCGCCCGTCGAGTTCCGCGTATAGGGCGTCACAGAGTGTGTCGGCGCTGGGGCAGGGCGTCGAGGCGCGTATAAGGGAGGGTCTTGACGATACTAAGCCTGTGTTTCTCGGTATGACAATGGCGGATTTGGCGGGTCAGGGGTATCAGCTCGCGCAGTCTATTGCGCAGTCCGGCGCGAATATGGCGCTGTTTGGGCCGGCGAGCATTTACGTGATGGGCGCTCAGGCGGCGGGTAACGCGGCGTACAACGCGGCGGAGCGCGGGTTGGCTCCGGATCAGGCGTTTTTGCTCGGACTCGGGAGCGGCGTCGTTGAGGCTGTCACGGAGAAGGTGTCTGTCGATCGTTTCTTCAAGCTGTTGGAGCAGGGTAAAAAGTTGAGCGCGAAACAGATGCTTTTGCAGATTGCGCAGCAAATGGTGGCGGAGGGCAGTGAGGAGGTCGTCGCTGAAGAGCTTAACAATTTGGTCGATATTTTTGTTGCGGGCGACGCTTCGGAGTACGCGCGTTACAAGGCCGGGCTTGTCGAGAGCGGTATGAGCGAGTCCGAGGCGGAGAAGTCGGCTATGCTGCAATACTTCGTAAAGAACGCGGCGGTGGCCGGTATTGGGGGCGCTGTTTCCGGCGGTTTGTTCGGCGGCGCGGGCGCTGTGGGGAATAACGCGCGAGTCGCCGCCTATGAGCGCGCCGTACAGGGCGCACAGGCTGCGCAGGGTGGTATAGTGCCGCAGGGTGGTACAGTGCCGCAGGGGCGGGAAAATTCGCTTCCCGCGGCGATACAGGGCGATACGGCGCGGGGTAACGCGGCGAGGCCGGATGTGGCCGGTCTGATTCAGTCCGGGCCGAATCTGAGCAGACAGGAGGCTGCGGCTGCCGCGCTTGCGTCGGGCGATACTGATGTCAACGCAATCTTTCCGGCGGCGCGGAACGCCGGTTACAATCAGGGCGAGAGAGAGGGCGCGGCTGCGGATGGCGTGACTGCGGACGGCGATGTCTCAAATTTGTCGAGTCCGTGGGATTTGACGGCTGCCGATGTGACGGAACTTTTCGACGCTTACGAGGTTGCGCGGGAGGATAGGCCGGACGCGCAGAGGGCTGCGGATATTATCAACAAGGTGCAGCTGGGCGAGCAGTTGGGCGAGGCCGAGGTGATGCTGCTCGTCGAGTATCCGGAGTTTGCGTCTATCGCGGCGGAGTATGAGAGTTCAGAGCTTGGCGGGCGCGGTTTGGCGGATAGTGCGGCGCGGCAGGGCGACGCGGGACAGGTTGTGACGGCGCGGGACAGTACGGGACAGGTCAATACGCAATCGGCGGCTCAGGCGGGTCAGGCGCAAGGCGCGTCGGTTTCCGGTGTAATCGGACTAAATGGGGAGGTTTCAGGTAATGGCGAACAGGGCGGAGCGCAACAGCGAGGCGAGATACTTGATAGAGGATACGGACGGGTTTCTGATGAGTCTGACGGAGTCGCAGTTGAAAATGTATCGGGAGAACAAGGGCAAGACTATCCTGCCGAGGTCAGACGAGCGGCAGATAATAGACGAAATCTTTTACCAAATCAGGGGGCGTTATCCCCAAGGGTAAGTCCGGAGTCTCTCGGTATTACGGGCGGTTTCGGATACGGGTCGCTGCTGGAGCTGCCTAAATCCGTTTGGGACGAGGGTTTGAGCGCGTCGGCAAACGAGGTGAGACGGACTACGGGCGGCAATGTGCGGTTCGTGCTGGGTAAAATTCAGGTGCGGGGCGCGGGCAGTACTCGCGGTGTTCTGCTCGCCAATGGCGATATGGTTGTTCAGGCGGACGATTTGGGCGCGACGGCGGAGCAGGTTACGCGTCATGAGTTGTTTCACGCTTTGAATAAGGCCTCCGGTTCCGTATTGGTCGAGGCTATACGCGCCGAAATCAACAGGATGTTTCCTGATGATTCGTCGCTCCGGGGCGCTATTGAGACGTACTATAAGCATTACATGAAGGCGCTCGCGGGTCATGGGTTGGCTCGCGAGCAGATTGAGTCGTATATCCTGGAGGAGATTTTCGCGGACGCTTACGCGGGTATAAACGCGTTCGGCGTCGATACGTCGCGTTGGTCTGAGATCTCCGCGCGATACGCCAACGCTGCCGCCGACCGGGCGGCCTCGGCGCGGTCGCAGACGGAGGCCGCTACCGCCAGAACTACCGGGCCGCCGGATGTGACGCGGTTCAGCGTCAATCCGGATTTCGCGCAGGAAATTGATGAGTGGGACGGACGAGCGAACACGACATTTACTGTCGGGAGTACTTCTGACGCGCTTAAAAGTATAGGTGTCGCCGACCGCGGTATAGTCTGGCATGGGCAAAAAATCGCGGAGATATTGCGCAAGCACGACGGAATGAGCCGCGATATTATCAAGCAAGTGCCGAATATGCTTGAACGTCCTGTAGTCGTCGTAAAGTCGCGCAACAGCGACAGTCGTATTGTTATTTTCGGAGAAGTATACGACCGCAAGGGAAGCCCTGTTACTGCCATACTGGAGCTTATGCCGACTTCGCGCGGCGGCGAGCTGCTTGATATGAATGTCGTCGTCAGCGCTTACGGTAAGGACTCAAACGCGGCGTCTTTCATAAGAAACAGCGATCTCTTGTATCTTGATCCGGATAAAAATAGAACCGAAGCTTGGTTGAGCGCCGTTGGGCTCCAATTGCCCTCAGTTGCGTTCAACAAGTTCGGCTCTGTGGGGTCTGTGTCGTATATTGACGGTAAAGTCAAAATTGACGGCGTCCCCTTTACACGTAATATACCCGATTCCAAGGCAAAAAGCAATAGGAATTCCGCAAATAATCAAAGTCAGTCGGATAGTACAACAAAAGTTGAAGATTTTACAAAAGATGATATCACGCCGGAGGCTATCGAGAGCAATCGGGACGCGCTGCAAAAGTATTCCATAGCGTTCCACGGTTCGCCTTACAGCTTCGATGAGTTCCTGCTTGACCATATCGGTTCCGGTGAGGGCGCTCAGGCGCACGGCTGGGGGCTGTACTTTGCGGCGGACGAAAAGCTTGCCGCGAAGTACAAGGACGTGTTGAGCGAGAGGCGGCGCAACAAGTTCATTGTTGACGGTAAGCAGTTTACCGGCGTACAGCTGTACGATGAGTTCGCCGTTGACAGTCCTGAATACATAGGCTCTCACGCGCTCAAGGACGCGAACGGCGACGTTTCCGGGGCTGTGAAGTTTCTGCGTGGCGTTATCGCCGATTTGGAGCGAAACGAGCCTGTCGCGCCTGCGTCAGTGTACAGGAACGCCACTGTGGAGGCGGCGAACGAGGCGATTGCGGCGATTTCAGACGGACGCGTGTCATACGACTCGACGCCTGCTCCCGGCGCGCTGTACACCGTGGATATTCCGGACGAGGATGTCATGCTCCGGGAGGATGGGACGCTTTGGGATCAGCCGGATTTCATACAAGACTTGCTTGAAGAGGAGTTCGACGAGGCTTCTTACATCGATAACGCCACGGGGCGCGATGTGTATTTGCGGCTTTCCGACGAGTACGGGAAGCGCGGGGCGTCGGAGTGGCTTAACGAGCGCGGCATAAAGGGTATTGTGTACGGCGGTCGGCGCGACGGTAAGGCTTATGTGGTGTTCGATGACAAGGCGATTAAGATTCTTGATAAGGCGGCGGAGGTCGTCTCCGGGGGCGCGGAGCAGAGGTTTAGTATCGGAGAGGCCGAGGACGGTACGCGGTTCGTCGAGGTGGATACGGATCAGCATTTGTTTGACGGCGCGGCAATAAGTGATTACCCGAAAATTGCAAGGCGGTACATACGGGCGAGGTTTCGGGGTATCCCGCTTCAAGTTGGTACAAACGGAACCGCTCGTGTCTCAAACCGTTCCGCCGGAGAATACGCGCATAGCGCGCGACCGTATAAAGCGCGCGCGGCAACGGAACTTGACAATTTATTAAAAGTATCCAAATACTCACATTCCGCGCCGGACGAAAGCGGACGGAAATTTGCTTCGGACGGCTGGGAGTACCGGGCTGTAAAATTCCGAGTTGACGGCGTAATGTTTGAAGGGCTGATAAACATCGCAAAATCTCCGAATGGCGCGCTTTTCTACGATATGACAAACATAGAGCCTTCCGCCCTAAACGGTCAGACGAAAAACTCGTCCTCCGCCTCCCTGATGGCGAAAAGCTCTGTTGCCAATAATATATCCAACTCCGGCGCAAAAAGCAATAGGAATTCCGCAAAAAATCAAAGTCAGTCGGATAGTACAATAAAAGTTGAAGATTTTACAAAATTCAGTCTGTCGGAGCCGATTGAGGCGACGCGTGACCTAATCGCGGTACATAACCTGTCCGTTGGGCAGTTGAATGAGAGTATTCGGCTGGGCGGCTTCGCTATGCCGAGCATAGCCGTAACGACGTCGGAGATGGAACACGACAGATACGGTGATGTTACGGTGCTGTTCGGCAGGGATACGATAGACCCCAAGCGGAGCCGGAACAACAGGGTGTACAGCGGGGACGCGTGGACGCCGAGTTTTCCGGAGACGGGGTATAAGGCGAATTCGGCTGTTGTGAGAAACGCGCGGAGTATCCGCAATCGGCTCCTGGAAAAGTATGGGCTGGCTTACGGGGATTTACCGGTGTTTGACGCGAGCGAAGTTGAAAGCGACCTGCGGCGGTCAAACGGCAATTTGTCCGAATTCTATGCGCATAGCAATAAAATGAGATTGATGTACGCGCTCGACAAGGGCCTTGCCCAACCGATATACAAGGCAAAAGATTACGGCGTGGCTGTTCCCGTGGAGTTCTTTCCCGCGTTGGTTGAAGCGGTCGGAGAGGCGCGTATAACAGAGGCGGCGTCCGGTTCTTCCGATTTGACGCGGGCGCTTGCGCCTGTTATTACGGAGACGGTAAACGCGTTGTCGCGGGATGAGTACGGCGCGGAGTTGTTCAAAAAAGAAATACCGTTCAGTCAATTAGACCATGTTGTGGACGGTCTTGCTAAATACATCCGCAATGGTTCGGAGCGGGAGCTTGATGTCTACGCGACTCGCGACGCCGTTGACGCCGCGATGAAGGACGACGGCGGGTATACCCGGTGGCTTGACGGGCTGTTCGACGGCATTGTTGAAAAGCGCGGCATACGCAACAGCAAGGACTTCTTTACCAACTCCGGTAACAGGCGCGGTTTTGAGGCGCTGTACGACGAGATAACGCTTGACAACATTTTGAAGGCGATGCGGAAAGAAATGCCCAAGGGGGGCGGCTCTTGGCTCGGGACAAACGGCGTTCGCGCCTCGGCGTCGCGCGAGTTTAAGAGCGTCGATGAGATACGCGGCGCTGCGGGACAGCTTAGGCGGTTAAGCGAAGCGGAATACAGCGCGGCGAAGGACGCGGTCGATGGGCGTATAATGGGCGTAATAAATGAGATGGTCGGCGAAAGCGAAAGTTTCAGCGCGACGGACGCCGCCGCCGAAGTTCTTACCGGCGCTGTCGCCCGGAGCGTTGAACCCGGCGCGATATATAACTATGTGAGGCGCGAGTGGGGCGAGAGCTTTACGCCGGAGCTTGCGCGGGAGTTGTCCGAAGCGGCAAAAGAGGCGCGGGAGCTTCCGACCGAGTACTTTGAGGCGAAGCCGAGGCGCATAGTGGGCTTTGACGAGGTTCGCGCG
>JAITKI010000041.1 GCA_031278515.1 Oscillospiraceae bacterium
GAAAACGCGAAATATTACAATTTTTGCATCGTCGCACGAGACGCACTCCTCCGCAAAAATTATTTTCGCCTGCGGCGAAAAGGACGAAGGGGCGAAAACTGCCGCAAACGAAAATATTCATCAAAATATTTTTAAAATAGATGCATTTTATTGTTGACAAGACGGAATTATGACTGTAAAATTACCGTATTACATTTTTTAGAAAGGTGGACTTGCACATGCCAAGAGGAGTAAAAGGTTCGGGAAAGGGCCCGGGGAGACCGTCGCAGACAAAAACTACCAAGGCGCGCATAGCTGAAATCGAAGAATTAATTGAGGACTATAAGGAAAAAATCTCGCAGCTTCAGAAGGCAAAGAAAGAGCTCGTCGCAATCAAAAACCAGGAGGACGCCGATTTGCTCCTGAGGACAGTTTTGGATTCCGGTCTCTCTGTCGAACAGGCTATCCACGCAATCAGCGGCGTAAAGTAACGCCGTCCTCTGTCTGTCGGCCGGGCGTTATGAAAAACGCCCGGCCGACGCGTATCAGCCGGGAGAATAAAACTTTCGGGGCGGTGCCGATATGTCCGGTCCTCTGAGAGAAGTCGATCTCAAGTCAGATATGCCGTCGTCCGGCGACGCGATAAAGCGGGTTACATACAATATCCGCAGCGGCAAGGCGCTTGGCGTGCCGGTAGTAAAGTTCATACACGGGTACGGTTCAACCGGCAAAGGGGGAAAGATCCGCGTGGAGACGCGCCGCTATCTGGCCGATCAGAAGCGCAAACGTCTGATACGCGGTTTTATACCGGGAGAGGAGTTCTCCATTTTTGACGAAGCCACGCGCGCCGCTTTCGCGCTCTGCGATGATTTGCGCCGTGACCGCGACCTCGATCGCCACAACAATGGCGTGACCTTTGTTATTTTGTAGTTTGGGAGAACCGTGCCGATGTACGAGCTTTTTGTAACGGGAAAGACGCTGCCCGACGCGTATCACGCGGCGCTTCTGGAACTTCACGCGCATAACGGCGAAGCCCCGTGTACCGATTATGACACGCGTCAGAAAGAGGCGTCGTGTACTTTTGTCGCCGAGCGTCCGCTGGGCGAACCGATGATAAGCCGTCTGTTTATAGGAGACGCGCGCGCGCTGGAGCAGTACCGTCAGGAGATGCTCGACGGCATACTCGATTTCGAGGTGGCCAGGGGCAATTGGGAGTACACGTACCATATGCGCATGGAGACGCAGATACCGTGGGTCGCCGGCGAGCTGCGCCGCAATCCCGACTCTCGCCGGGCCGTCATTTCAGTACGCGGCGACGGTGACGCCGAGTCCGGCTCGCCCGCCTGTCTGCAATCCGTACACTACCTGATACGCGGTGGGAGTCTGCACTGTAAGGTGCTCTTCCGCTCCAACGACGCGACAAAAGCCGCGTTTATGAATGCTTTCGCGCTGGTTATGCTGCAAAAGCGCATGGCGGACTCGCTCGGTGTCCCCGTCGGTTCGTACACGCACCGCGCCAACAGCTTTCACGTGTATGAGCGCGACTGGCCGCTGTTCGACGGCTATATCAGGCGCATCCGGAGCGGCGCGAACCTGACGTACAACTATGCCGGGGACTGGGACGCCCTGATGGAGGAAGCCAAACCGGAGATTGCCGAGACCGTGCGCAAGCTGAGGGATGAGCGCTGACCGCGCCGGTTTTCCTCCCGCGCGGAGCTTTCGGCCGTCTCCTAAAACTTCGACATTCGGCGCAAAACGGTGATTTTCGGAGATAACACGCGGTATTCTCTGATTTCAGCGCGTTTTGCGGATATTCGCGCCGTTATCGCCCGTAATCGCGGTTGCAGAATCATTCGGCATGGATTATTATTAGGTGCGTTGGCACTCGCAGCCGCAGAGTGCCAACGCACTCAAACATATCGGGCGCTATTGAGCCACGAAAAATTGCAGGAGGGAATTTGAAATGACACTAAAACCACTGGCGGACAGAGTAATCATCAAGCAGATCGAGGCGGAGGAAAAAACAAAGAGCGGCATCATCCTCACGAGCGCGGCGCAGGAAAAGCCTCAGGAATATGAGGTCATAGAGGTGGGGCCGGGCGGCATTGTTGACGGCAACGAGGTTGTCATGGAAGTCAAGAAGGGCGATCGCGTCATTACCGGAAAATACAGCGGCACAGAGGTCAAAATAGGCGACGACGAGTTGACTATTGTCAGGCAGAGCGATATTCTCGCCGTCGTCGTACGGTAACATCAATACAATACCATATAATATCTTACAGGAGGTACTGAATAGGCATGGCAAAGCAGATTATCTACGGTGAGGACGCTCGCAGAGCTCTCGAGAGAGGTGTCAATCAACTCGCTGACACCGTCAAGCTGACAATAGGGCCCAAGGGCAGAAACGTCGTTCTGGACAAGAAGTACGGTTCCCCGCTCATAACAAACGACGGCGTGACCATCGCCAAAGAGATCGAACTGAAGGATCCGTTTGAGAACATGGGCGCGCAGCTCGTGAAGGAGGTCGCCTCAAAGACAAACGACGTGGCGGGCGACGGCACGACGACGGCGACGCTGCTCGCGCAGGCGATCATACGCGAGGGCATAAAAAACGTGGCGGCGGGCGCCAATCCGATGATCATGAAGAAGGGCATCGAAAAAGCCGTCGCGGCAGCTGTCGACGCCATTAAGGCAAACTCAAATCCCGTATCCGGTTCAAAGGATATAGCGCGCGTCGGCGCCGTGTCCTCCAGCGACGAGTCGATAGGCGCTCTCATCGCGGAGGCGATGGACAAAGTCTCGCGCAACGGCGTTATCACCGTCGAGGAGTCAAAGACCGCGGAAACGTATTCCGAAGTCGTCGAGGGTATGCAGTTCGACCGCGGCTACATCACGCCGTACATGGTGACCGACTCCGAAAAGATGGAGGCTGTGATTGACGATCCGTACATCCTCATTACGGATAAGAAAATATCAAACATCCAGGAGATACTTCCCGTTCTGGAGCAGGTAGTCCAGGCGGGGCGCAAGTTGGTCATCATCGCCGAGGACGTCGAGGGCGAGGCGCTGGCGACTGTCATTCTCAACAAGTTGCGCGGCACGTTTGTCTGTCTGTGCGTTAAGGCCCCCGGCTTCGGCGACAGGCGTAAGGAGATGCTCAAGGATATAGCCGCGCTGACAGGCGGAGAGGTCATATCCAGCGAACTCGGCATGGAACTCAAAGAGGCTGCGGTAGAGCAGCTGGGTACGGCGCGCCAAGTCAAATCTTCCAAAGACAATACGATAATCGTCGAAGGCGCCGGAAGCGCGGACGACATCAAGGCCCGCATAAACCAGATCACCACGGAGATAGAGCAGACGACCTCGGATTACGATAAAGAGAAGCTGCAAGAGAGACTTGCCAAGCTTTCCGGCGGCGTGGCGGTCGTCAAGGTCGGCGCCGCAACGGAGACGGAGATGAAAGAGAAGAAACTGCGCATTGAGGACGCTCTCAACGCGACGCGCGCGGCCGTTGAGGAGGGCATCGTCCCCGGCGGCGGCACGGTGTACGTCGTGGCGGCGAAGGCGGTCGAGAAACTTTTGAAGGACGTGTCCGGCGATGAGAAGACCGGCGTCGCGCTCATCATAAAGGCTCTTGAGGCCCCGATCAAACAAATAGCCACAAACGCCGGACTCGAGGGTTCCGTCATTCTCGACAAAGTCAAGAGCGGCGGCGATCCCGCCTTCGGCTACGACGCCGCCCGCGAAGAGTACGGAGACCTCATCAAGGCGGGGATAGTGGATCCCACGAAGGTGTGCCGCTACGCGCTTGAGAACGCCGCGTCCGTCGCCTCGATGGTACTGACGACGGAGTCGCTCGTATCGGACATCCCCGAACCTCCCGCGCCCGTCTCTCCGGCTTCCCCGGACATGGGCGGCATGTACTGAAAAAACAGGCGGGCTTAAAAACGGCTCGCCTCAAATCCCGGTCTCCCCATGAAAGTAACCGCGCTCTTTAAGAACGGGGGCGATTACTTTCCTCCCGAGGGTAATCGTGTCTGCAACGCCGCCGCCGTCAACGCGGCGGCGTTGCTCTGTGAAGAATCATTCCGCATTTTCCGGGGATTTATTCCTCGGAAAATGCTCTTCGCGAGCCGCGCACGGCGAGATCCAAGCTCCCGTGACTCGTTTGTGATGGCGAAGCCATCACAAACGAAATTATTCAGGGCATCCTCCTTTCAGTAATCTGTTTCAACGATATGATGTACCACAGACTACATCTATATAATAACACAGAGTACTGTGGCCGTGGATAGGGTAACTGTAAATTTTCTGTGAATTTCCAAGGCTCAATTTGCGCAATATTGTCCTAAAAAAATTTTGTACATACGCATTGACAAGGGACGAAGCATTGGGTAATATTTATAAATCACGGATGGAGGGATTTTGATGGAATTTAACGAAATATTGAAAAAAAGGCGTTCTTGTCGTAAATTTGCTGATGCTCAAATTACAAAGGCCGAATTGGATGAAATTTTGCTTGCTGGAATCAATGCGCCTGTTGGCAGCAATCTGTGCAGAGATATACATATTACCGTGGTTCAGGACAGGAATGTTCTGGAAGCCCTTTGTGCCGCAAGCAACAAGCGACTACAGGATCGGGCGACGCTCAGGAAGCTCACAGAAGAGATTGACTCGGAAAAAGATACCCCGACGGCGGTTCCTTTTTACGGCGCGCCGACAGTCGTCATCGTATCGCATCGTACACAGGATTTGCAGCCTGGCATTGAATATGCCAACGTAACAAGCGTCGTGCAGACCATGCATCTTGCGGCAACCAATATCGGGTTGGGGAGCGTTTATGTATGGGGCATATTGGAAGCGATGCGGCTTTTCCCGGAACTTGACAATAGCGCGTTGCTT
>JAITKI010000112.1 GCA_031278515.1 Oscillospiraceae bacterium
AGACGCTCTCATTTGCAATATCCACATATTTCAATGCAACGATAAATTGAAAATAAGGATCGCCGTCGCCGTTAAATTGCAAATATTCATCTGAAAATGCCGCCAGGTTCCCGTTCAGGCATGTCACGTACTCATCCTCTTGCGGGCTGTAAACCAACAGATCAACTATTGTAAACATAGCGATAGCATCGTCCGGGTCGTCGTAATTATCGCTCGCCGGATTAGGTACATTGTGAAAATACTGCGGATGTATGACGAGATAGTATTCGTGTCCGAATGTCGCGATCTTTTGTACGGTGTTTCGTCCGGTCAACACATCGTTCCCTATGGGCATCGGAACGCCTTCCTCATACACAAAATCCGCGTCCGAGAACCAAATTGGGGTTTGGGGGTAGACAGTCCCAACCACCTCTTCAATCTCCGCCGCCGGGGGCTCCACGGCGAACGCCGTACTCGCGAGCCCGAACGCCATCACGACCGCGAGGACGACTGCCAGGATGCGCTTGTTTCTTCTTTTCACGTTGTTTCCTCCAATTAATAATTTTGCGGTACTTCCGCATACCTATGGCTGCCGGGCTTGTCCGGCGTCGCGTTTGGGCGTTCCGCGCCCGGGTCTTGCGGAACGTCCGCCGGGGTGTGTTGTGTTACCGGGCATCGCCTCCTTTCAGGTTTCGCAATTCAAATATTCAACACAAAAAAACAGACCACGGGACAGCTGGGCCCGCCTCCGGCAGGCTCCGGCGATCTCCGTGATCGTCATTGTGTGTTCGTTATTGGCGCTGTGGCGTTTACGTTGCAGCTTGCGGGGGAAACTCGCTGTGCGGCCTTGAGCCGCGCGGCGGCCTTCGTGACCGCCCATTGGAAGTATGGTAGCACACGGCGGCGACGCTTGTCAATACCCTTTTTTGGAATAAAGTCAAAAGTGCAAAAACCGGAATGAATTTTACAAAAACACGCGCCGGCGACGCTCGCGCCCTATTCCCATTACCCAAGGCGCCGCGCGTCAGCGCGTGTCCGGAGACTTGCCCTTATGCGCCCCGCCGCCCGTGCCCTTCCATTTTTTGCCTTTTTTCGGACGCGCGTGATCCTTTGCGTGTATAATATCCTCATGCTGCGCGCGGACGCCTTTTGAACCAATCGTCCGCTCGAGCTTATCGCGCGCGTCGGGAACGGCGCGTCGAGTGGGCGCCGGTCGCCGACCGCGCTCGACGCCGCTCTCAATTTCGGCGTCGCTTTCAATTTCGGCGCCGCCGGAGAGCGACGACAGCACTTCGTCGAGCTTGCGCGTGTCGTGTTTGGCGAGCGCCGCGAGTTCCGGCGGCGGCGCCTCCGAAAATCCGGCCTCTTTCAGTCTGCCCTCCGCCTTGGCCGCGACATACTCCGCGCGGCGCAGCTTTCCGCCCAGCACGACCATCTCGTCGAAGCCAAACGTCTTCAGCGTCGTATCCGTCCCTTCCTCAAGGCGGACGCGCGCGCTGCCCCGCAGCAGATTCACGCTGACTATGGTACCCTTTCCTGTCGGCGTTTCGACGAACGAATCCGTCTTGGGCGCGCGTTTCACTATATCGACATACGCCGCCTCTTCATATTTCAGGCAGCACATAAGCCTACCGCAAGCGCCGGATATCTTCGTCGGATTGAGCGACAGCCCCTGCGTCTTCGCCATCTTTATCGATACGGGGTGAAAATTATGCAGAAACTGCGTGCAGCAAAACGGTCTGCCGCACACGCCCAACCCCCCGACGACTCTCGCCTCGTCCCGCACGCCGACCTGCCGCATTTCTATCCTCGCTTTGAACACGGCGGCCATATCCCGCACAAGATTTCTGAAATCCACGCGGCTGCTCGCCGTAAAATAGAACACCAGCTTATTTCCGTCGAACGAGTATTCGACGCTCACCGCCTTCATCGGGAGCTTGTACTCCGCTATCTTTTTCTTGCAGTACTCGAACGCCCCGGTCTTTTTCTCGGAGTTTTCAAGAACGCGCTGCCTGTCCCCGTCGGTCGCTATCCTGATTACGGGGCGCAGCGGCGCCACGACGGCGGACTCTTCTACATTGTGATTGCCATACACACACTCGCCGTAATTGCGTCCCTTCGACGTGTTCACAATCACACCGTCGCCCCGTCTGACAGTCAACCCCCCGGGGTTGAAGAAAAACACCTTATTATTGTTCTCAAAACGGACACTTACAACCTCTGTCACTTGCTCTCCCCTTTTCCGGCGGCGAGTATTTTACGCGCTTGCGGGCGAAACGAATCCGCGCTCACCGTGCGCGGTTCCAACCGCTCGACGCTATCGCATCGTCCTGGAATCCCGCCGATCACCGACCCGACGCCGGCAGCAACTCCGCGCACAACATGCCGGCTATATGCCCGGCGCTCACGTTGGCTTGCAGATAGTCCCGCGCGAACTCCAGAGCGCGCAGCGCGCGCCACATATCGGCTCGGCGCGGCTTCGCGCCGAGCGCCTCGTCGCGAAGCCGCGCCGAGGCGGCGGCGCGGGCGCCGTCAATAAATTCGGCCAGTACGGCCCTGTCCTGATTCTGAAGTGAAAATGTGAACCTGACAAACGCGAGAGCGTCCGAATCCATGGCGTCAAAAAACTCCATCACCAAGTCCGCGGCGCCGCCCGGAGCGCCATCTCCGCTTCCCGAAACGTCGTCCCCGCCGCCCGGAGCGGACCGGAGTTCGACGCACCGCGAGCGCACCGTAGGCAGCAGACGGCTCTGATCGTCCGCCGCGATTATGAACGACACGTGTTTCGGCGGTTCCTCCAACACCTTCAGCAGCGCGTTTTGCCCCGACACGCTCAACTCCGAGGCGTTTCGGATGATATACACTTTCCTGTCCGCCTCATTTGGCAGCACCGCGGCATCCTTCACGATTTCCCGGATACTCCGTACGGGTATTTCCTTCTTATCGTCCGGCTTGTCCACGTAAATAATATCGGGATGCGCACCGCTCAGTGCCTTCCGGCAGTGCGCGCACTGACCGCACGGTCTGCTCCCGGCGCCGGCGCACACCATTGCCGCCGCCAGCGCGGATACCGTCTCCCCGCCTCCGCTTTCCGCGTGGATTATGTACGCGTGTGAGAGAGCGCCCGAAGCGAGCGCGTCCTCCAACCCGACCGAGCGGACGGCCCGGAGCATATCGGCAATTCTAATCATAACCCTTCCCCGTATGTCAAGTCAATATCAAGCCGAAATAAATCATTTCGTTTGTAGCAGTTTTCGCCCCTTCGTCCTTTTCGCCGCAGGCGAAAATAATTTTTGCGGAGGAGTGCGTCCCGTGCGACGATGCAAAAATTGTAATATTTCGCGTTTTCCGGGGATTTATTCCTCGGAAAACGCTCTTTGCGAGCCGCGCACGGCGAGATCTAAGCTCCCGTGACTCGTTTGTGATGGCGAAGCCATCACAAACGAAATTATTCGAAATGATTCAAGCCGACAGCAGCGCGTCAAATTCATCCCGGGAGAGTTCAAACCCGTAAAACAGGCTGTAATATTCCCGGATCTCGTCATAGAGCTCAAACTCCGCGTACTCCGGATACAGCGCGCTTGCCAGCCAGAGCATACCCGCATAGCGGTTTATCGACGGCGGCGAACCCATCCAGTTATACGGGCCGGACGGCGTCTTGTAAAAGCTTCCGCCGCTCACCGCGCGCAGTTCACTCCATGTCGGATCGCCGGCGACATCGTCATAGACGCTGTCCGGCGCAAATATTATGACGTCCGGATCCCACACGCTTATCTGCTCCAGATCCGTCTCGTTTCCGCTGCCTTTGGATGAAGGCCCGTCCACAACGGCGAGATTATCGGTCAGGTAGTCCAGCACTTCGGAGTGAAACGACGTCCGCGCGAGTACGTTCAGTCCTGCGTCG
Source organism: Oscillospiraceae bacterium (assembly GCA_031278515.1). GTDB lineage: Bacteria > Bacillota > Clostridia > Oscillospirales > Oscillospiraceae > JAISBX01. The sequence goes on from JAITKI010000112.1 coordinate 3,884, forward strand.
CCCAGGCAGTAGAGCGCCGAAACCTTGTCGTCTCCCACGCGCGCCATGATGTCGTCCGTCAGGGCAAGAGCTCTCTCGCAAAACGCCGCCAGCGCCTCGCCGCTCTCCTCGCGCCCCAGGAGTTCTCCCAGCGCGCGGAACGCCTGCGGCGCGGAGCGGAGATCCGCGGTGATGTGTATCGCGGGGATCGCGGTGACCTGAGTGATGCCGTCCATATCCTCGACTATCGTACCCTTGGGCTCGCCCACATCTATCACGACATCGGGGTTAATCGACGCTATCGTCTCAAGATTGAGGTTGTCCGAACCGTAGAACTGCCCGATCACCGGCAGATCCGCAACGGCGTCCGGTATATACTTACGGTCCTCTTCCGAATATTCGGACGCCTTGGATACCAGCATATCGGGCGCCACGGCAATAAGGAACATCTGGGCGAGCGCGCCGGATGGCGCTATTCTCGTGATATTTACGGGCAATTCGACTTCGCGTCCCGCAGAGTCCGTAAAGACCCGCCGATCCTCCGGCGGCGGACTCGCCTCCGGCGACGACTGCCCCACGCACGCCGCGAGAGAGACCGCGACCGCAACCGCGAGCGCCAACAGCGGCGCCGCGCATTTTTTTGCTTTGATAAGATTCATACCTTCTGATAATTCCTTTCAAAAATCATAATTTCTTTCGCGGTAGTTTCCATTTCCCCGTCTTTTTCGCCGCAGACGGGAGAGAGCGAGAGAGAAGCGGCCGCGCCGCCGTGAACCGCTTGCTCATATAATCGGCTCGCAGCGCGGCACGCCGTTTTCTCCCGGACGGATGAGCACCCTCACGCCGTACAGCGCGGAGATCAGCTCCTCCGAGATCACCGCCGCGGGTTCGCCGAACGCCGTCACGCGCCCGCCGTGCAGCGCCAGCACGCGATCCGCGAAGATAAAGGCGTGGTCGGGGCTGTGCGTGCTCTGGATAACAGTGAGACCCTTGCGCACCAGATCCTTGACGCATTTGAGTACGCGCAGCTGATTTCCGTAGTCGAGGTTCGCCGTGGGTTCATCCATAATAATGACATCCGCCTGCTGCGCGAGCGCGCGCGCAATCAGCGTCAACTGGCGCTCTCCGCCGCTTATACGCATGTATCCGCGCCCCGTCAGGTGCGATATCCCGACGCGCTCTATAGAGTCCGCGGCGGCGCGCATCTGCTCCGCGCCGGGCGAAGATATGCCGCCGACGCGCGCCGTAGTACCCATGAGTACCATATCGAACACGCTGTAATTGAAAGTTGGGGCGTGCGATTGCGGCACAAACGCGAGCTTTCGCGCCAATTCGCGCGTGGGTATCTTCCCCACGGGCGCCCCGTCGATGAGCACCTCGCCGCCTAAGGGCGCGAGCAATCCCAAAACGCAGCCGAACAGCGTACTCTTTCCGACTCCGTTGGGACCCAGTACGCACAGAAGTTCTCCGCCTCTCGCCTCAAAGCTGACGTCGTCCAGCACGCGCCGCCGCCCGTATGAAAACGTGAGATCGCTGACAAGTACGCTCATATAGACTCCTTCTTCCGCGTTATGAGCCAGATAAAAAACGGAGCGCCGACGACGGCTGTGAGTATACCTAACGGTATTTCCGTAAGCAGCAGATTTCGCGAGATATTGTCCACCACAAGCAAAAACAGCGCGCCGACCAGCATACTCGCCGGCATGAGGTGGCGGTAATTGTTGCCGACTAATTTTCTCGCCAAATGCGGCACCACAAGCCCCACCCACCCTATGAGGCCCGACACGGACACGCTCGCCGCCGTTACCAGCGTCGCGCACACGATAACCGCGACGCGGACGAGACCGACGTTCACCCCCATCGTGCGCGCCTCTTCGTCGGACAGCGTGAGGATGTTAATCCGCCAGCGCAGGAGTATGAGCGGCGCGAGTCCGACGGCCATCGGCGCCGCGACAAAGGCTAGGTTTTCCGGCCGCGTCTTTGCCAACGACCCCATGAGCCAATACGTAATCTCCGGGAGGATGTCGTTCGGGTCGGCCACCAGCTTGATAAACGATGTCCCGGCGTTGCACAGCGACGAAATCATAATCCCGGCGAGCACTATGCGCAGCAGCTTGTTCCCGCGCGCCGTTCCCGAGACGAGCATCACGAGGGCTATAGTCAGTAGACTCGCCGTGAACGCGAACAGCATTACCATACGCGCGTCCAGCTCGAGCAGTATCGCGAGTGCGGCGCCCACGGCGGCTCCGGACGACGCGCCGAGTATGTCGGGCGACGCCATCGGATTCCGGAACACTCCCTGATACGACGCTCCGGCCGCGGACAGACAGCACCCGACCATACACGCCATCAACACTCGCGGCAGACGCGCATTGAAGAATATCGCCCGCATCTGATCCGTCAGCAGCCCGCTCCTCTCGACCTGCGGAAACTGCGCGCCGAACACCCCGCCTGCCGCAGTTCTCACCGCGTCGATAAACCGCTCGCGCAGCGCCAGCAGTATCTGTTCCGGACTTATCGGATACCTGCCGATGGCCAGCGACGCCAGTATGCCGAATACGACGAGCGCGAACAGACATATGACGACCGCCGTAAAACGGCGGCTCCCGCCGCTTCCGCGTTCCTCCTGCTCCGCGCGCGCGCGCGTCACCGCCTGTCTCGCCGCGTGACGTCCCACAATATCACCCCGTACCGAAACCGGCTGCGGCGCCTGATCTCGCCCGTTTTCTCGAGATACCGCAGAACGCGGCGCGCGTCTCCCTCCCCCTCGCGCCCGCACCGCGACGCCAGTTCAGAGGCCGCGGACGGCGCCGGCGCGACAAGCTCGTCGCGCGTCTCGTCGTAATATGTAGTTTCGGGATAGTAGCCCGACAGCCACAGGAGGTTCGCCAGCGCGTAGAAGCCCCTGCCGTTCCAGCGGGACTCGAACTTCTCCCCGAATACCTCGAGCGACACCCGCTCCGCCAGATCGTCCTCCGCGTGTACAAAAGACGCGTTGCAGCACCAGCCGCGGCTCATGCGCATGAGCTTGTCCATGCACCCCTTGCCGGAGGCAGCCGGCGTGATCGACGTAAACACGAGGTCGAACGCCCCCGCGAGTTCCTCCGCGTCGATATCCAGCGTTGTGAAATCGCACCTTCTGAAAGTCACGTTTTTAACTCCGCGCCCGGCCGCGTATCTCTCGGCGTATTCGATAAAACGCGCGGAATAGTCGAGCCCCGTGACGTGTCCCGCCGTCTCCGCGAACTTCGCCGCGAACAGGCCGGGCCCACAGCCCACGTCTATCACGGCGTCGTCTCCGCCGAGCAGCCCCCGGCTCCTGAGATACAGCGCCGCGGCCTCCGCGCGGTCTCGCGTACCGTGCTTGCCGCCGGAGTCCTCAAGCCCGCCGATCCACTCGCCCGCCCGTCTGTCCCAGAGCTCCGGCGTGTGGCTCACCGGGCCTTTCTCGCGCGTCTCCCATAATCCGGTAAAATACGCCAGATCGGAACTCGCGTCAAAAACGCCCGGCGTCGGCGCTCGGTTCGCTCCGGCATCCGTCCCGCCGGGTAAAACAGACATTGCACAACCCTCTTGTCAGAAAGAATTCGCGTATCGGGAGAGATCATAGCATAAAAACCCGCATGTTGTCAATCGCCGGAATTTGTCGAATAATTTCGTTTGTGATGGCGAAGCCATCACAAACGAGTCACGGGAGATGAGATCTCGCCGTGCGCGGCTCGCAAAGAGCGTTTTCCGGGGAATAAATCCCCGGAAAACGCAAAATATTACAATTTTTACTCCGTCGCACGGGACGCACTCCTGTGCAAAAATTCTTTTCGTCTACGCCGAAAAGGACGGGAGAGCGAAAACCGCTACAAACGAAAACATTCTTGTCGGGTGGGCGTTTGACGTCACTGCTCTCAATCGACAACGGGCACTTAAGAAGCGCCGCGTCGTCGGAGCACCCTTCGCTTCGTCGGCGCGGACTGCGCTATGCTTCGCCCTCGCAAGCTCGGGCATCCGCTCCGCTGCGTCGCGTCGTCGGAGCACCCTTCGCCAAGTCTCGCGTCCGCGTAAACGCGAACGCTCGCTCGCTACGGGGCTCCTCCTCTCCAAAACGAACCCGCCTACGGCTGGGCTTCGTTTTGGCTTTGGACGAGGATTACGGCGTCCTATCCCCCTCGGAGAGCGGAGGGGATTCTCAAAGGGGAACTGGTTCCCCTTTGAAGAAGCGCCAACGCCGAAGGCGTAGCATTTCCGCAGAAATGCGGCGCTTCTTAGTTCCCCCCTGATATCCCCCCTCCGGCCTCCGGCGGAGCTTGGACGAGGAATACTGCGTAATGACTCGGATTTGACGTCACTGCTTTCAATCGACAACGGGTACTTACCAGCTTAAACTCCTATCGTATTTCGGGGGGAGATTTCTAAAAGAGGGGGAGGAGACTCCCCCTCTTTTAGCCGCCTTTTGGGTACTTTTCGGCGGGACGAAAAGTACCCCGCCGGAGGCATGACCAAGTAGCGGATTTTGCCATGCCTCCGGGCTGAACGCTGTTGCAAAACCTATACATTTTTAACCACCTGTCAAATGCAGGTTTTTTCACGCGTAAAAGTGGGTTAACGCAAAATAACATCCAGACTCCGACTGCATTTGTCTCATTTTTACACATTTTGCCGTACTTGTCAATACCCCTGGTTAAAAATGTATACATTTCTATCCACTTTTTAACCACGCCGAAGTCCGCATCGCGCGGGCTTTGGTCGTGAGAATTATACGGAGAGGGAGGCGGTACAGTGGCGAAGATCGTCCACATAACGGCGCATCTCGGGGCAGGAGCCGGCAAAGCTATCAGCGGGCTGGCCGTCGCGGACAAAGCTAACAACCGGCACAGCATATGCCTTCTCGCCGAACCGCAGAGGTTCAACCATATCGACTATTGCCGTGAGAACGGGATACCTGTGCATATCGGCGGCGACTTGGAGCGGATAATCGCGGAGAACGATATCGCCGTTATAAATTGGTGGGAGCACAGGTCAACAGATGCGTTAATGGCCGATTTCCCCGCGGTTGACTGCCAAAAACTTGTGTGGCTGCACCGCAACGGCATATATGATCCGCCATTGCCGCAAATATGTCTGGATTTCACAGATAACTTCCTCGTAACAAGTGAGTTTTCGAAAGAGCACCCAAAGCTGAAGAATGCCCCGCTTGTGTATGGATTCGGGAATTTTGAGCCGCTGGATTCCGAATACAAAGTGGATTACTCCCAAAACAACGATTTTTTCACAGTCGGGTTTGTCGGCGAACCGAAATACAAAAAACTACCCGACGATTTCCTCGACTACTGTGAAGAGGTCGCCGGAGCCATACCAAACACCCGGTTTGTCATGGCCGGTGAACCGGAGCAAGCCCTCATAGACAATGTGAGAGATCGTCGATTGCAGGGTTATTTTGATTTTCGCGGTTGGACGGAAAATGTGAGGGAATTGCTCACATCGTTTGACGTGTTCGGTTATTTGCTCCGGCCAAATACATTTGCGACGACTGAGAACGCCGTGCTGGAAGCGCTCGCCGCGGGATTGCCGTGCGTGGTGTCGCGCGAACCGCTTGGGGGGTATCTTTTGGAAGATGGAAAGAGCGGATTTCTTGCGGACAGTCCAAAAGAGTACGCCCGGATAATGAAGCGACTCCATGACGACGGTGGACTCCGCCGCCGCGTCGGTACGCAGGCGCGAGAATACTGCGCCGCAAAGTATGTGACTGCGGACAATGTATCGCGCTTTGACGATGCCGTTGCGGCTTTAATGGATAATGGGCATTTCCCAGTCTGCGGCGAATGCGGACCTGCGGTTTGCATAACCGACCCGACGGAATATTTGGACGACTGCCGCCACGAACTGCTTGCGCGGCTGGAAGGAGTGTAAACTGTGAAAGACGTATATCTTTATGGCGCGGGATCGTTTGGGCGCTTGATGTTCGGGATATTCAAACAGTCCCAAAAGGCAAATGTCGTCGGGTTTATTGACAGGGCGGCGCGAGATGGTCAGACGCTCTTCGGGTTGTCGGTGCTGCCGCTTGATGACATGAGAATCCCTCCCGATGCCAATGTTCTGATTTGTATTACACTCGCGTCCGAGGATTACGGGGATTTATATCACAGCTTGCAAAGCCGCAATCCCGATTGGAGTATCACGAACGGCCAAAGCATCATGGCGGACAGAGTGAAATATGACAGAGACAATTATTCGGGCGATATGGACAGTCCGAATGTGAAAAATCGGATACAGCAAGCGAGAAGACTGCTATGTGACGAGCATAGCGAAACCGTGTTTGACAGCAACCTGAACGCCCACAAGAACCGCGATTACTCCGGCTGCTTTAGCAGCTGCGGCTGC
>JAITKI010000128.1 GCA_031278515.1 Oscillospiraceae bacterium
TGACGCCCTCGATCGGTCCGTGGAACTACCGGTCAGGACGGGCAGCCTAAGCGGCTACCGGAAGATATTCGTTATTGTTCTTTAATTTATAAAGACGCCCATTTTTAGGATGGTAGGCGCATCCGCCCGCTGTTCACACCTCGACGCTCCCGTCGAAACCATTGCATCCCCTCGTCGGAGCACCCTTCGCTAAGTCTCGCGTCCGCGCAAACGCGAACGCTCGCTCGCTCCGGGGCCTAAGCGCAGCTTAATCAGAAATCATCGTCGTCGTCCGAATCGTCGAATTCGTCGTCCTCTGAATCATCATCGTCGTCGAAGGCGAAGGCGCGGCTGACGCGTTCGCCAAATGACGCTATATCAGCCTCCTCACGCTCAAGCTCGTCCAGCATCGCGACCGCTTCATCAAAATCCAGCTTGCCGTCGCCGTTCAAATCAAACCGTTCGTCATAATCGTACACTGCCGCTCACCCCAAATAACATCCGAATCGAAACCGTTACGCGGACTTCTCCGGCTCCGGATAATCTACGCCGTGCGTCTCAACCGTCAGTCTTACCATGCGCTGAGGCATCTCCGGCCTGTCATTCGCGCCGGTAGGCGCGCCGGCGATCGCGTCCACCGTCTCCATGCCCGCCACAACGCGTCCGAACGCGGCGTACTGCCCGTCAAGGTGCGGGGAGTCCCCATGCATGATGAAGAACTGACTGCCCGCCGAGTCCTTAGACGCCGAGCGCGCCATTGAGAGCACCCCGCGCGTGTGCCGGACATCGTTCCGGAAGCCGTTGATATCGAATTCGCCGCGGATACTGTAGCCGGGATTGCCATACCCTTCACCATGCGGACAGCCGCCCTGTACCATGAACCCGGGAATGACGCGGTGAAAAATGAGTCCGTCGTAAAAGCCTCCGCGCACAAGGGATATAAAATTCCGCACCGTGTTCGGAGCGATGTCCGGGTACAACTCCGCCTTTATCTCGCTCCCGTCCTCCATTAAAATCGTCACCAAGGGATTTTGCATTTACACATCCACATCCTTCCGGCGGCCCGACTCCTTGAGCGACCTTCCCATCTCGCGTCCGGCGTCGCGCGCCGCCTCCGCCTCGCGCTTGTCATAGAGTTTCTTTCCTTTTGCCAGTCCCAGCTCCACCTTTACAAGCGAGCCGCGCAAGTACACCGACAGCGGTATGAGCGTCAGGCCGTCCTGACTTACGCGGGCGTGGAGCCGCCTTATCTCCCGCTTGTGCATGAGCAGCCGTTTGACCCTCAAGGGGTCGCGGTTGAAGATATTGCCCTTCTCATACGGGCTTACGCGCATACCGCGGACAAGCAGCTCTCCGTCTTTCACAACGCAGAACGCGTCCCGGAGATTCACGTTCCCCTGCCTGACGGACTTCACCTCGACGCCAAACAACTCAATGCCCGCCTCATACTTCTCCAGTACGGCGTAATCGTGATAAGCTTTCCTGTTCTGCGCAATCTGCTTAATACCCGCTGAGTTCGGCGGCATCCCCGTCCTCCTTCGACAACTGCGTTTGCAAGCGCCGCGCGTTCACGCGCGGGAGCGAGGACACAGTCCGCGCGTTCCGGCGTCCCGCCGGCACAAACGGCGGCGCGGCCAAATCGCGACACACACGCACTTTAGTATACCACATCTGTCAAGCGCCGCGACAAACTGAATAATTTCGTTTGCAGCGATTTTCGCTCTCCCGTCCTTTTCGGCGTAGGCGAAAAGAATTTTTGCGAAGGAGTGCGTGAAGTCCTTCGACTTCGCGGGGACCCCTATATAACGGAGCAAAAATTGTAATATTCCGCATTTTCCGGGGATTTGTTCCCCGGAAAATGCTCTTCGCGAGCCGCGCACGGCGAGATCCACGCTCCCGTGACTCGCTTGTGATGGCGAAGCCATCACAAACGAAATGATTTTTCTTGTGACGCGCGCGGGATTCACCGGAAGTACTTTATGATATCGAAGCCGGAGAGGGGACGCGCAAACGCGCCCATCGGCGTGAGATGCAGATCGGGCTCCCCGCCCATGTCGCCGCCAATGCCAAAGAAAAAGCCGCCGTCGTGCATGATTCGCGGATTGAAGACAAATGTCCCCTGATTACCGTTGCACGCGTCCTCCGTCCAGCTCATGAGGTACGCGTCGTCGCGCAGTTTTACGTACAGACATGGCGAACTCCACATCCAGCCGCCCGTGTTGTTCGGGAGCATGATAGTCCAGGAATACGACTCCGGCGTGGAATAGACGTGTATTGATTTCATGAAATCGCCGTACGTCCACGAAAACGCCTTGCCGACGAGTTCGGTGGTGAATCCGTGTCTGCGCACGACGGGCGGCGTCGGCCCGCCGTCAACTTCGAGTACGCCGAATATGGCCCTGTGTCCCACCTCCCACGGTTTGCGCCCGTTACCCAGCCACGCGTCCACACATGTGGCCAGCGCGTTCGAGAAATCTACCGCATGTGTCAGGCAGCGCAGAGGTTCGCTGCCGGTGCAGATGTGACAAAACAGCGCGATATCCTTTGCCGGCTCATAGCACTCGCAGCGCTCCTCGCTCCACTGAGTCCCGCCCTCGGGGCGCCATCTCAACCGCGCGCGATCTATGATCTCATACTCCCAGGCCGTGCCGTCGTCGTAGCGGAGGGTGAACTTTTTGCCGGCGATGTAGTCCGACGCCTCCATTGTGTTGAAGCTCGACATAATGGATTGCCCCTCGAAGATCATACTCTTAGTGCGCACTATCTCATCGACTTCGGCCTTCGTGTGGTCCGCGTGCATGAAACGCGGACGGTAACTCGGGCGGACGCCCTTGTTCCCGGGATTTATCTGCGCGCGGTGAGTCTCGTCGTACGGAATCTCCGTACCGTAATCCGTCAGCGGCTCGAGCTGTGTGGAGCGGCCGGTAATCTCGCCGTAACCGCAGTAAAACGTGTACTCAAGTTCATCGCGGAGATCGAAACCCAGACGCAGCCCGATATGGCGCACCGTGAACAGATCGATAATCTCGAGCGTGTACGCGCCGGAATACTCCTGCTCCACGCGTGAGTAGATGTAATATTTGTCGTTTATCCTGATGTAATCCGAGGGCGCGGTCATGGTTATTCCGCCCCTCGGGTCGCTCAGATGCACGAATGAACTCCACACGACGGACGGGAAGAAATACAGCATCTCCGAGCCGTCGTCGTTTTTCCAGTATGTGCCAAGCCCTTCGATTCGGTTTGTGAGAGAGTGCAGGGCCTCCGGCGCGGGCGCTCCCGTATCGACGTATCCGAACCAGAACGCGCGCCAGACCTCGCGTTTATCCGGCTCAAACCCTCCGAACCACACCTCGAACGCCGTCACAAGCTCCGTGCCGGTGTCATAAACGATGTTGTAGCCCCGCGACGCGCCGGGCATGAAGTGGGAAAACAGGACGATTCCCCCGAGCTCACGCGCGGCGTATGGCGCCGTGACGGCCGCCGCGCCGTTTTCAGAGAGCGAGAGGGTTTTGGAGTCCAGCTTGTACTCGAGCGAGGGACCGTCCTTCAGTACGAGTTTGAGCGTTTTTCCGACGAGCGCGCCGCATCGCGCGGGCGCGCCTCCCGGAGCCGGCGGCGGCGAGAGTTTTCCCGCTATGTATTCGTCGGTGAGCGGAGTGTGCCTGTCGTAAAACGTGGCGTCGAAATAGTTTTTCACTGTGATCGTCCTCCTGCTTCAATGCAAATTTTGTGAGACGGCAAACGCCGCCCGTCCGGCTTCGATAAGCCTACACCCACTAAAGACAAGTCTACCACAGAAACGCGTGAATACAACAGGGAATATTGCACGAAATTTTCGGTGGCACATTGTGCAATGTGCACAAAAAAGCGGCGAGATGCCGCCGTGCCGGATTTTGCGCCGGCAGGCGCCGACTCCCAGGCCGTCAACCTTCCCCCGCCGACAGTCTCCAAGAATAATTTCGTTTGTGATGGCGAAGCCATCACAAACGAAATTATTCCACAACTTTCAGTATTTACACCGAGGCGGGAATATGTTATCATTACAGTATATCGACGTCTTACGGACAGGCGGCGCCGACCGTCCGTAAGCGCGTAAATACCGACGTCCCGGCGCGCGCGGCGCGGTGTCCCGCGTCAGAATACCGAAGTACAGTGTAAATGGGAGTGTTAATGTTGGCAACAAAGGAATTGACCGGCAAATTTTACGACGTGCAAGGCTTCTCCGTACACGACGGACCGGGAATTCGCCTCACATGTTTCATGAAGGGGTGTCCCCTGCGCTGTCTGTGGTGTCACAGTCCCGAATCACAGGAGTTTCCCACGGAACTCAACTGGATGGAAATCAAGTGCGTAGGAGTGGCGAAATGCGGCAACTGTCTGAAAGTCTGTCCGCATGACGCGGTCTCGCTCGGGGCGACAAAGAAATCTCTCCAGGACGACAGCGAGATTCAGCTCGTCACGGTTGACCGCGATAAGTGCGACGACTGCGGCAAATGCGCGGAGGCGTGTACGGCAAAAGCTCTGTATATGTGCGGCGCCGACTACACCGTAGAGGAGCTTATGACCCGTATACGGCGCGACGTGCCGTTTTACAAGCGCTCCGGCGGCGGCGTCACCATATCCGGCGGCGAGTGTCTGTGTCAGCCGGAATACCTGCTGGCGGTACTTAAACAGTGCAAGGCGGAGGACATACATACGGCGGTCGATACGACCGGGTTCGCCAAATGGGAAGTGATAGAGGCGGTCATCCCGTATACGGACATCTTCCTCTACGACCTCAAACACATGGACAGCGAGTTTCACAGGCGCGGCACGGGCATACCCAACGAGCTGATACTCGAAAACGCGCAAAAAATAGCGGCGTCAGGCGGCAAATTCATGATCCGCATACCTGTCATGCCGCTATACAACGACTCCGAGGAGGATTTTGACAAATTCGGCAAGTTTATCAAAGGACTGGGCGACTCGGTTGAAATCGTACAGCTCCTGCCTTACCACAACCTCGGCGTAGTGAAGTGGGAGCGCCTTCAGCGCAAGGCCCCGGTGCTTGAGGCCACTCCGCCGTCCGACGAGTTCATGCAGACGCGGAAAAAGCAGCTCGAGAGCATGGGACTAAACGTTATGATACACTAACATAGTGTGACGATACATTACGAAAAGGAGACGACAAGTTATGATTGATTACGAAAAAATTCCTCCTTCAAAGCAACCGCCAGGCACGTTCCCGTTCATGCTGCAACAGGCGCCGCGCCCACTGTATCCGGGCGACCGTCCCATAACGGCGCGCGAAAATCTGTTGCGCGTATTTCGCGGCGAAAAGCCATGCTGGATACCGATATGGCTCATCGACAACCAGTACGCCTGGCCCGACATCTACGCGGAACACGCGCCGTTTGAGGGTACGGGTTTCGACTGGTGGGGTCAGCACTGGACGTACGAGCCGGGCATAGCCGGACAGATGCCGACGCCCGGGTACCGCGTGATCACCGACATTACGAAGTGGCGCGAGCAAGTGAAATTTCCCACTCTCGAGGGTATGCCGTGGGATGAGGACGCCGCCGTGCAGACGGCCCGCTACGATCCGGATAAGGCGCACGTGTTCCACTGCGTCGAGGGCATTTTCGAGCGCCTGCACGAGATGATGCCGATGGACGAAACAATGATAGCGATGTACGAGGAGCCCGACGAGGTGAAGGCGTTTTTCGACGCGATGCGCCGGTACAAGATAGACCTGCTCAAGATAATATTCGAAAAGTACGCGCCCGTCGACTACATCATCTACGGGGACGACTGGGGTCACCAGCGGTCGGGCTTTTTCTCCAACGACATGTTCCGCGAGTTCATCATGCCGTATACAAAGTCCGTGTGGGATTACGTACACGAATCGGGCCGCTACGTCGAGTTGCATTCGTGCGGATTGACTCAACAGTATATTGAGGAGATCGTGGAGATGGGCGCCGACGCGTGGACGCCGCAGGCGATAAACGACTTCGACATGCTCACGCGCGACTACGGCGAGAAGATCGCCATAACCGTGCCGATAGACGGGGTGGCGGAGGCGGCGTCTGGCGGCGAGGCGAGGGAGCTTGTCCGTAAGTGGGTGGACAAATTCGCGCCGCGCGGCAAGCTTGTGGCGGGAGCCATAATGAACCCCAACCCGGAGGTCTCCAAGGCGGCGTTCGAGGAGCTCTACAACTACTCAAGCGAATTTTACGCCCGCCGATAGAGTCTTTGCCGGGCGCGCGGCGCTTGCGGGCAAAATTATCTATCGCACGCGCGACGCGAGCCGCGACCTGAAAACGGCGTCGGTTATCGCGGTCGCGACGCGGGCTCTTTCGGCGGGTACATTATCAAAGACGAACAGGAATCCGTAGTCGTAGTGGTACAGGACCGTCTGGGGGCAGTCTCCCCTCCGAAGCAGCTTCACCGGGAGCAGGAAATCGCTCTTTTCCGACAGGCTGAATTCCGCAAGAAACAACAGCCTGTCGGATATGAGCGGCTCGTTTGACACGAGACAAAATCCGCCCGCGCTCACGTCAAACGTCTCGGCCGTAAAGACGGGAGCGCCGTCCGGCGCGCGAGGGTGCCCTGACATATCGTCCGGCGATATATCGTAGAGATTCACAGGTACGCGCATCTCGTTTCGCGTGTCGCTCCTGCGGCTTGTCGCCGATATGGGCGACGTCTGCGCGACGAGTACCATGTGTCCGCCCATGTGCGGCGCCACGCCGACGAGCTTGCCGTCGAACGTGTACATGTTCTCTCGCAGCCAGAAGGTTATGTTCATCGGCAGGTCTTCCCCGCCGTCGGCAAGGTCGTATAATTCCTCGCTTCTCGCGAAAAACGTCAAATCGGTATCCAGATCGTAAAATGAGGCGTCATACTCGGCGCCCGTGTCCTCGCCGTCCGCTTTCATCTGCATTTTCATCCGGGTGTCGCGTTCGACGAATTTGAGATACATCTGATTTTTTCGCAACAAGTTTGTGACCTTTCCTTTCCGACCCGCGGGCTGCGATGTGAGACGCGCGAACGGTCAAATGCAAATTCCCGGCGGACGCACCCTCAGCCCTGGCCCCAGCTCGTCCCGCCGCTGGCTACCGCGGCGCCGTTCGGATCGACGACGCACGCGCCGGCGTCGATAGGCAAGACCGCCCCCGTTATGATGGACGAGTCGTCGCTCGCGAAGAAAACGGCGGCGCCCGTTATCTCGTCCGGCTCCGCGGGGCGTCCGAGCGGGTTGAAGCGCGTGAGGAACTTCAGCGCGCCCGCGATGTCGGTGTTTTGCGCTTTCGCGAGCGACGCCATCGAATTCTCGAGCATGGACGTGCGCGTCGCGCCGGGACATATGACGTTGCAGCGTATGTTGTGCGGCCCGTAGTCGAGCGCGGCGGACTGCGACAGCCCTATGAGCCCCGATTTCGCGGCGCTGTACGCCGGCATCGCGGGTATCCTCCGCAGCGCGGCCAGCGACGCCACGTTGACTATTGATCCGCCGCCCGCCGATATCATATGCGGAATGGCGGCGCGCATGGTGAAGAACGGGCCGTATAGGTTAGTTTCGATTACTCGGCGCCACTGATCTATGGGGACATCCGTGATGGAGCCGGACGGGTCAATGGCGGCGTTATTTACAAGCACGTCGATCTTCCCGCCGAATTTCACAGTCGCCTCGACCATCGCCGCCGCGTCCTCCTGCTTCGTGACGTCGCCCGCAAACGCGAGCGCCATACCCTTCGGGAGCGACGCGATAGTTTCCGCAAGCGCGTTCGCGCGCCGCCCGGTGACGACGACCTTGGCGCCCTCCGCCGTAAATCTCCTGGCGAGCGCGGCCCCTATGCCGCTGCCGCCGCCCGTTATGAGGGCTGATTTCCCCTCCAAGCGTCCCGACATTTCCAGATTTCCCCCTTACACCTCAATACAAAATGAAAGCATACCCTGCGGCATCGCCTTCACGACGAAGCTCCGCCGGCGAGAGACATCTCGCCGGAACCGCGTCGCGGAGAGATTCTACATCAATCCGCTTTTTTTGTCAATTCACCCCGGAGCGCCGCGCGCAAACGTCCCGTTTTGTATCATAAGTTATTATTATGTTGTGATGAATCTTAAGAATGGCTCTGCGAGTTGACACGGGTTTGTGCATATTGTATACTTCCACTGCGTATTTGCTGCGACAATATCGTGCAGCATATAAAATTACGGAGGGATTGTAAATGAAAAGAGCAATGAAGATCATCGCGGCGATCCTGGCAATCGTACTCGCCACATCGGCGCTCGCCTCGTGTGGGCCGAAAGAGTCCAATGCGGGCACCGCGGACGGCGGCGCTACGCCCGCGAGGGCGGGCAAGGACGATGGTGACCAAGTACCTGAATTCGCAGACGATCGCGGCGCTACGCCCGCGAGGGCGGGCAAGGACATCTTTACCGAGCAAATCAAAATCGCGTACATAACGCTCGCTATGGCGGGAATCGGCAACAGAATGCATGAACTCGCGTTTGCGGAGCAGCTTGAGTTTTACCCGAACGTCGAGTTCAAGTTCTTCGACGCGAACTACGACCCGAACAACCAGCGCGCGCAGATCGGCGAGTGCATTACGGCCGGGTATGACGCCATCATGATCGAGTGCATGGACACCAACGTCGTCGGGCCGGCGATTCTGGAAGCGGAGCAGGCGGGCATCCCCGTCCTGACGATCAACCAAGGCGCGGACGTGCTGCATACGCTGCACATTCAGGGTTCCGACTACGCCGCCGGGGCGCAGGCGGCGCGGATACTCGCGGAGAAATCCGGCGGCAGCGGCAACGCCGTCCTGCTGGACGTTCCGGCTGAGCAAAAGGCGTCGGGACGCATGGGTACGGGCTTTGCGGAGACGCTCGCGAGTGAATTCCCGGATATCAAGCTCATAGAGACGCAGCCTATCGCGAACTGGAATCAGGAGAACGCGAACAACGCCATGCGCGACATCTTGATAAAGTACCCGGACGCGGGCGACATCAACATCGTGTACGGCGTGTCTGACGACGTAGCAGTCGGCGCGGTGCAGGCGATTGAGGCTGCGGGGCGCGCCGGAGAGGGCATTCTCGTCTACGGCAACATGGGTTATCCAAACGGTTTGCAAGCAGTTAAGGACGGGCGCATGTACGGGACGGGCTTCTCGGACATCTATCTGGAGGACACGTCGTCACTGACGCTCGCGCTGTATTTCATCGCCACGGGTACCACGTCCGTCACCGCGGGGTATGAAAAGACCCCGACTGTCGATATGGTCGTGACGCCGGTGTCGCCGGACAACATCGAACTCGTCATCGGAGCGTCCCACTGGCTCCAGATTCCGGGGGCGATTAGCTAGACCTCATCCCGCCAAAGGGTGCGAGGCGGCGAAAACCGCTTGCGGTTTTCGCCGCCTTTTTTTGATACCTTGCGAACACGCGGTACCGACTAAAAACAAGACATGGAGCCGGCGAGCGCGTAAAACACGCGCCGTTCCGACATTACGTCGGGGCGCGGAGGCGGGTTCGGTATTTCGCGGCGTTCGCCAAATTGAGAATTTACTTTTGAAAGCGTGGTGTAATTCCGGTGAAGCTGCGGGTTTCTACGCGCCTTATGCGAAAGCTCGCGACGGTCGGGTTTGTGCTGATCCTCATGCTCGTGTTTTCTCTGCAGGCCGATAACTTTTTCAACTTACGCAACTTTTCGGAGCTGTCGTTCAACGCGGCGTTTCTGGGTCTCCTCGCGCTGGGACTGTCGTTCGTCATGATCGGCGGCGGCATCGACCTCTCCGCGGGCGGGATTGTGTGCGTCGTCGCGATATTATGCTCGCGGTTTAGCTTCCTTGGAACGCCGGGAATCGTCGTAGTCGTTTTCGGCGTAGTGTGCGGCGCGTTTTTCGGGCTGTGCAACGGGCTTCTGGTGTCGCGCGCCGGCCTGACTGAGTTTGTAACGACGCTCGCAACCGGGATTTTATATCAGGGCCTGGGACTGTTGTTCGCGTTTCGCGACACGGGAAAGCTCTCCGGTACGCTCGTGTCGATGGGAATCACAAACAAGAGCTATCTCGCCCTCGGGGGCAGGTTCAGCGCGCTGTTCGGAGCGCGGGGAGCGCTGAAGGACTTTCATTTGATGACGGTGATATGGATTGTTCTCGCGGTCGCCATGTATTTTGTTCTGAGACGCACAAACTTCGGTCTGCGTACTTACGCCATAGGTTCACATCCGAAAGCGGCGGAAATGTCCGGCGTGGACATAAGGCGCGTCAAGACGATCGGTTTCGTCATATGCGGCGCGTTCGCGGGGTTGGCTTCGGCGTTTCTCGTCGCGAATATGTCCGCCGCGAACGCGAGTCTCGGCAGCGGATATGAATTTCAGGCGATCGCCGCGTGTGTCGTCGGCGGCATCGCGCTCGGCGGAGGCAAAGGCGACGCCGTGTGCGCGCTGATCGGCTCTGTTTTTCTCGTTACTATACTCAACGGATTGTATAAGTTTAACATTCCGACTTATTGGTCGTACATTTTGCAAGGTGTGATAATTATTGTCGCCACGGTATTCGACGCGAGCTTTGCGTCGTTTGCCCGTCGGCTGCGGGAAAGGCGCGCCGATCGGGCGTCGGGGGAGGAGGCGATGCGGCTGTGACGGCGTTAAACTTAGAGAAATCCGCGCCGCTCCCCTCGGATGTTGAAAGCAGGGCCGGTCAGACCATGCTGACCGCAATGGGAATCTGCAAGCAGTTCAACGGGATTGCCGTTTTGACGGACGCGGGCCTCGATGTCAGGTACGGCGAGGTACACGCGCTGATGGGCGAAAACGGCGCGGGTAAGAGCACGATCATAAAAATAATCACCGGCGTGTACCAAAAAGACGCGGGCGCGATATTTATCGACGGTCAGCCGGTGGAGATCAACTCGCGGCAGGACGCGCGAAACTGCGGTATATCGGTCATTTATCAGGAGCTTTCCCTTGTGCCCGCGCTGACAGTCGCCGAGAATATTTTCCTCGGACAGGAACCGGGCAGGTACGGCGTCACGGCGAGGCAAGAGATGCGCGCCCGCGTCCGGGCGCTGGCGGAGCGGTACGGCTTTCAGATCGATCCGGACGCCGTGGTGGACTCTCTGGGTATGGCGCAGAGACAGATGGTGGAAATCCTCAAGGCGCTGTCCGTCGACGCGAGACTCATTATAATGGACGAGCCGACGTCGTCGCTGTCGAACGCCGAGTCGGAGCGCCTGTTTGAAACAATTGACGCGCTGCGGCGGAGTGACGTCGCGATTTTATATATCTCGCACCGCCTGGAAGAGGTGTACCGCCTGTCCGACCGGCTGACTGTCATGCGCGGGGGCGAGGTCGTCGGCGTGCTGCAGAAGGATGAGATAAACCCCAAAACCGTCACGACAATGATGATAGGCCGCGAGATACATTACGCCGACGCCCGTACGGAGAAGAAGCTTTTTGAGGATAACGTGCTCGAAGTGTCGCATTTGAGCTGCGGCAAGCTGCTCCGCGACGTCAGCTTCAAGGCGTACGGAGGCGAAATACTGGGCATCGGAGGGCTTGTCGGCTCCGGCAGGACGGAGTTGGTGAAGTGCATATACGGGGCGCTGCGGCGGTCGGGCGGTTCGGTAACGCTGGGAGGGGCGCCGGTGTCGAAGTCCATACGGAAAAATATCCGCGCCGGGTTCGGGTTTGTGCCGGAGGACAGGCGCGTGGAGGGCTTTATTCCCGCGCAGTCGATCGGGAGGAATATCGCCATCGCCAGCCACGACAGGTTGTCAAAAGCGGGTTTTATGAACGCCGCGGCGGAGAACAGATGGGTGGAGGACGCGATAAAGAACTACGATATACGTCCGAAAGACCGCAATTACCGCGTGGCGAATCTCTCGGGAGGAAACCAGCAGAAGGTCGTCTTGGGGCGCTGGCTCGCGCGCGAGCCCGGCGTATTGCTGCTTGACGAGCCGACTGTGGGCGTGGACGTCGGCGTGCGCGCGGAGGTGTACGAGTACATACGCTATCTGGCCTCGCGCGGCTCGATAATAATCATGGTGTCCTCCGATCTTCACGAGCTGACGCGCGTCCCGGACCGCATCCTCGTAATGTACGGCGGCGGCTTTTTCCACCAGTTCACGAGACAAACGGCGACGCAGACGGCCATACTGCTCGCCGCGTCCGGCGAACATCCGGAAGAGGGGGAGGCGCTCGTATGAAGATCAGGCAGTTTATCGGCGGCGCGTGGGGGCAGCGCGTCGCGATCCTCGTGATCATTTGCGCGGTCATGGCAGTCTTTGAGCGGCAGTTTTTCACCGCCGCGAACGCGGCGAGCGTTCTGTTTACGATCTCGGTGTACGGGACAATGGCGTGCGGGATGCTGTTTGTCGTGCTGCTGGGAGGACTTGACCTCTCGGTGGGCTCGATGGCGGGCGTCGCCGCGTGTATAGTCGCGCGTCTCGTGCAGGACTCCGGTTACACGGCGGAGGGCGTGATCGGCGGGATGCTCGTCGCGTTCGCCGTCTGCGTCGCGGTGGGCGTAGTTCAGGGCATGTGCGTCACATATCTCAAAATGCCGTCGTTTGTCGTCACGCTCTCATTCAAGTATATTCTATACGGCGCCGCGCCGCTTATTACGGGCGGCTCGTTTATCTACTACCAGGGGAACGCGGTGGCGGAAAACCCGGTTCAGCGGTTTGTCTACAGCATCGGCTCCGCCCGCCCGTTCGGCGTGCCGCTGCCCATAATCATTTTTGTGTTTTTTGTGGTCGCCGCGCTCGTCGTCGTGACGAAAACGACATACGGGCGCAGGCTTTACGCAATCGGCGGCAACGATACGGCGTCCGCTCTCGTCGGGATACGCGTGCGGCGCGACACTATAGTCGCGTATATCGCGTCGAGTTTCTGCGCGGCGGTCGCCGGGGTGGTGCTGTCGTCAATAAATATGCAGGCGGGGCAGACGACGGGCAATAATTATGAGGGAAGCGTGTTGATGGCGATGATTGTAGGCGGCATAAACCTCGCCGGAGGCGAGGGAGACGTCGCGGGAGCGGTGTTCGGCGCGCTGTTCGTTGGGCTTATCACGAATATGATGACGCTGCTGAGCATTTCGCCCGACTTCCAGAAGTTCGCACAAGGCGCCATAATTCTTGCCGCAGTCTGCATAAACGCGTATTCGGGACGGCGAGCGGGGCGCGTTAAGCTCGCGACGGCGCCCGCGGGTAAGTGAAAGGTGTGAAAACAGAAATGGCAGAGTACAAATTTCCCGGACTGTTCGAACCCGTGCGTCTGGGGGGGACGCTGTTTCGCAACCGGATATTCTCGTCACCGCAGGATACGTACAGGCTGACAGGAGAAAATTTCCTCGACGACGATGCGACGGCGTTTTACGAGGTAAAGGCGCTCGGCGGCTTTGCTTCGGTCTGTCTTGGCGATTTCATGGTCGATTCGCTTGCGGGACACTCGCATCCGTTTCAGCTGCGGGGCGACGATGTGAAGGGACGCGTCAGTCTGACAAAGACGCTCAACGCGATAACGCGGCACGGCGCGGTGGCGGCGGTCGAGCTGAACCACGCCGGCGGAAACGGCGGAGTCCTGTATGAATTCAACGGGCAGTACACGGCGGACGCCGGAAGCGGCGGCGAGGGATTTATATTCGGTGTCAGCGATGGGGAACACAACGGAACGCCGGTGCGCGCGATGGATGAGGCGTGGATTGAAAGGCTCATAAGCCGCTACGCCGAGGCCGCCGCGTTCGCCAGAAAGTGCGGCGCCGGGATGATAACGATACACGGCGGACACGGTTGGCTGCTCGCGCAGTTCATGTCGCGTTCCGCCAATCGCAGGAAGGATGGGTGGGGCGGCTCGCTGAAGAACAGGATGCGGTTCCCTGTAGCCGTAGTCAAGGCCGTCCGCGACGCCGTTGGCGCGGCGACTCCCATCGAGATACGCATATCGGGCGCGGAGCACATACCGGGCGGATACGACATCGACGAGGGCGTCAGGATAGCCAAGGCCCTCGACGGACTCGTAGACCTGATACACGTCTCCGCAGGACACCACGAGAACGACGCCGCGTCGATGATAACGCATCCCACGATGTTTCTGCCGGACGGCGTAAACGTCAAGTACGCCGCCGCCGTTAAAAAGCGGGTAAAGACGCCGGTGGCGACGGTCGGCGCGCTTACCGATCCCGCCCATATGGAGGAGATACTGCGCTCCGGGCAGGCCGACGTGGTGCAGCTCGGGCGGCAGACGCTCGCGGATCCGGATTTGCCGGCAAAGGCGCGCAGCGGCCGGGAAGACGAGGTAAATCAGTGCCTGCGCTGCCTTACCTGTTTCTCTGCGAGCACGACGAGCGGCATATTCTACTGCGCCACGAATCCCGTCATAGGTCGCGAGCGGGACGCGCTGTACGCCGCGCCTGTACGTAAACGCAGGAAGGTGCTCGTGGCGGGCGGGGGAGTTGCCGGTATGCAGGCCGCGCTGACGGCCGTCCGCATGGGACACGAGGTCATACTGTGCGAGAAGGAGAGCGTTCTGGGAGGGGTGCTGTTGTGCGAGTCCGACGTACCGTTTAAGAAAAAGCTGATGAAGTACATTGAACGCCAGGCCCATCTCATATCGCAAAGTCCAATCCGCGTACAGCTTGGCACGGCCGTCACGCCGAAGATCGCCGGGAGCATAGCTCCCGACGCGATAATCGCGGCGCTGGGCGCGGGGCCGCTCCTTCCGAAAATACCCGGTATCGGCAGAGCGGTAATGGCGGAAGATGTCTATAGGGACATCTCAAAGGTGGGCTTTGAAGTTTGTATTATCGGCGGCGGACTTGTGGGGCTCGAACTCGGGATACATCTGGCGCAGCACGGCAGGAACGTCACCGTGGTGGAGATGGCGGCGTCCACGCTCGTTTCGGGCGCCGAGATGACGACGTCGGAGCGCATCAGCCGCCCGGAGGCGATCGACGCGGGCGCCAACATAGTACACGGCATCGCACTCGCGCAGGAGATAAAGAAACTCGGCAACATGAAGATACTGACGGGTACAAAAGCTCTCTCCATCTTGCAGCGCTCGCTGCGGGTCGCGGGTCCGGACGGCGCCGCGTATGAGCTCGACGCGGGCAGCGTCGTCTGCGCCGCGGGGCGTAAGCCGCTTGCGGAGGAGACGGCCGCGTTGTCACGGTGCGCCCCGGAATTTTATCAGGTCGGGGACTGTCTCGCCGCGAAGAATATACAGGCGGCCACACAGGCGGCGTATCAGGCGGCGCGCGACATAGGGAGGCTGTGAAAAGCGCGCGGCAAAACAGTACGGCGTCTCGCGCGTTTACGGCGGCGCGGCCGCCCGTAAGCGGAATCATTAGGGACAGAATGGGGTGATCTTCATTGTCATTAAAATATCCGCATCTTTTCGAGCCGCTCGCGATAGGCGGCGTGGTGTTTCGTAACCGCATATTCGCGTCCCCCAAGGGTTACTACAACGTCGCGAAGGACAATCTGCCGGGCGCCGACGAGATAGCGTTCTTTGAGCGCGAGGCGGTGGGCGGATACGCGTCGGTGTGCATCGGCGACTGCATCGTCGATTCGGCCACGGGTACGCACTATCCGTTTCTGATACGTATGGACGACTCCGCGACGCTCCCGGGGCTGTCGGCTGTGGCGGACGCGATAAAGCGGCACGGCGCCGTCGCTTCCGCGGAACTTAGCCACGCCGGCATGTACGCGCGCTTCGTCAAGGAGCCGGACAGCGACGTGTACGGGCCGGAGGCCGCGGCGGTGGCGGGGCTCAACCGAGACGGGAAGGGCGGAGGCGCGCTGTACGGCCCCGTGGCGATGGCGGACGGCAAATACGGGGAAGTCGAGGCGATGCCGGAGGAACTGATATACAAGATAACGGAGAAATACGGCAGGGCCGCCGCGTGGGCGAAGCGATGCGGCTTCAACATGGTGACGATACACGGGGGACACGGGTGGCTGCTGGCGCAGTTCATGTCGCCGTTTGTCAACACGCGCGGCGATATGTGGGGAGGCAGCTTCGATAACCGTATGCGGTTCCCGCTCGCCGTCGTGGAGAGCGTCCGCAAGGCCGTCGGCGCGTCGTTCCCCATCGAGATGCGCATATCGGGCTCGGAATGTGACGACAAGGGCTACGACATCGCAGAGGGCGTTAAAATAGCGAAGGCTCTCGACGGCAAGGTGGATATAATCCATGTATCGGCGGGCAATCATGAATTTGACGACACCTTTATCATAACGCATCCGAGTATTTTCATGCCGGACGGCGCGAACGTCAAGTACGCCGCCGAGATCAAGCGCAGCGTGAAGACACCGGTGGCGACCGTGGGAGCGCTGACGGATCCCGACATGATGGAGGAGATACTGCGCTCAGGACAGGCGGATATCGTGGCGCTAGGACGCCAAAGTCTCTGCGATCCCGACCTGCCGGTCAAAGCGCGTTCCGGGCGCGAGGGGGATATAAACAAGTGTATGCGCTGCTGCCAGTGCTTCGGAGAGGCGGGGGGACACCGCAATCTGCGCTGCGCCATACGTCCGGAGACCGGGCGTGAGATTGAGGAGAAATCGTACTGTCCGCCGAGGGCGAAAAAGCGCGTGCTTGTGGCGGGGGGAGGCGTCGGCGGGATGCAGGCCGCGCTGTCGGCGGCCGGACGCGGCCATGAGGTCATACTCTGCGAGAAGACGGACGGATTGGGCGGCGTGCTGCGATGTGAGTCGCTCGTGCCGTTCAAGCGCCGGCTTGAGGAGTACCTGGATTTGCAGGTGAGCCGCATAAAGCGGGCGCCGGTGGAGGTCATGCTGAATACGGAGGTGACGCGAAAATTCGCCAAAGAGATCCGCCCGGACGTCATAGTGGCGTCGCTGGGCGCGCGCCCGGCGGTACCGCAACTGCCCGGCATAGACGGGAAGAACGTGACGGAGGCGACTCGGCTCTACGTGAACCCCGACGCGGCGGGTGAGCGCGTAGTCGTGCTCGGGGGCGGACTCGTCGGGCTGGAGCTGGCGATTTTCATGGCGATGCGCGGACACGCGTCTGCCGTTGTGGAGATAGCGCCCGAACTGTCGGTTGATGTTTTCGGGATGCACAGGATAGCGCTCGCCGGCAAAATAGCGGAGCTGGGGATACCTGTCCACACCGCGACGCGCGCTCTCGAGATAACGGAGAGGGGCGTTGACGCGCGGGGACCGGAGGGCGGCGTGTTCTTTGAAGCTGACACCGTGGTGTACGCGACGGGACAAATCCCGCTCCGCGAGGAGTGCGCGGAGATACACGACTGCGCGCCGGAGTTTTACCAGATCGGCGACTGCTTCACACCGCGCAATATCATGGCGGCGACGCAGGAGGCGTACGCCATAGCGAGAGACATCGGGAGACTGTAGCCGCGCGGGGGCGCGATGTCCGGTGCGCGCGGCGGGGAAGAGGCCGGCTTACGCCTGCTGTCCCGGGGAATTGGGAGTTTCGTGAGTGAGCGCCGTCGTCTCGCGCCGCTGGGCGTACTTCAGGGAGCGCAGAAGATTTCTTATGGCGGCGTTGGGATTGTCGCGCAGATAGCCGGCGGCCGTAGTCATTGTGGGCGGATTGCCGTTGAAGTCGCACTTGAGAAATACGAGTCCCGACATATCATAAGGGAGGTGCCTGCGGACAAAACCGGGCAGGAATCCAACCCCGCGCCCCAGCTCAATGGCAAGAAGCATCTCGTCCATGTTGTTCACGGACAGCGTCATATCGGAGTCGAGGCCCGACATCAGACGGTTGTTGCGCAGGGTGCGAAACGCGTTAGGTATTCCCTTGGGGCCGCAGACGACGGCGGTTTCCCGGCTGACCATCTCGACAGTGACGGTCTTGCGCCGGGCGAGCGGGTGGTATTTGCCGCACAGTATAGCGACGGAATCTTCGCGCAGCCGTTCAACGGCGAAGCTGCCGTCAAGTTCCATGTCGTCGGGCGCTCCGATGCAGATGTCCGCGCGCCCGCTGCGGATGCAGTCGATGTGCAGTCCGGGCGGTTCCACGCTGACGTTGAGTTTTATGTCGGGGTACTGCTCGGAAAACGATCTGAAGCTGTCCATGAGGACGAAACCCTCGATGCAGCTGGGGAGCATGATGTCTATCACGCCTATCACACCGCCGCTCACGCCGGCGGAGTGGCGCACGGCGGATTCGTAGCTGAGGATTATCTCACGCGACCTCATGTAGAAGTCGCGCCCCGCGTCCGTCAGGCCGATGGCGTGTTTGCCGCGGGTGAAGAGTTTAAAGCCCAGCTCGTCCTCCATCTTCTTTATGTGCAGGCTCATGGCCGTCTGAGTTATATAGCACTCTTTCGCGGCGACGGTGAAATTGAGGCGCTCGGCGGCGGCGACAAAATACTGCAAGCCCTTAATATCCATTACGCTCTCCTCCGCATATTGCTGTACCATGTGATACGTTACTGCATAATTATACCATAAAAACGAACCCGCGACAAAATTATTTCAGTGGTCCGAAAGGGGATTTTACGCAATGATCAAAGTGAGACAAAAACGGACGGACGAGGACGTCTTTTTAAAGAAACTGCGTCCGGAGGTGTTGGCGCCGTGGCCGGAGACCGGCAAGCAGTGCGATCTGGACGAGGCGATAGCTTATCAGAAGAGTTTGCCGGAGAGTAAGAATTTCACAAAAGCGCTCGCGAAATATCGCGCGGAGGGCAAGGTCGGGTTGTTTCCGCGCTCCGGCGTGCCCGTGGTGGAAAGGGAGATTGAGCTGTTGCAATCGCTCGACGCCGTAGGCGTGCGCCTTTTCCCGTTCACCACCGATTCGTATACGCGAAATCTCCAGCTCACAAAGGCGCAGACAGGTCTTGAGGAGAGCATAGCGACGGGGAAGATGAAGCTGAACGGATATCCGATAATAAATCACGGCGTCGCGACGACGCGCAAGGTCGTGGAGTCGGTGCCGGGCGCGTTTGATCCG
Organism: Oscillospiraceae bacterium; assembly: GCA_031278515.1. Taxonomy (GTDB): domain Bacteria; phylum Bacillota; class Clostridia; order Oscillospirales; family Oscillospiraceae; genus JAISBX01. The sequence goes on from JAITKI010000128.1 coordinate 18,911, forward strand.
CGCTCGTCGCGCGTTGCGAACAGCTTCGTGGGGGAGGTGGCGTTCGCTTCCGGCATGACGGCCATGCCAAACAGCTTCTTCGGCTGGATAGGCGGCTACGACAAGACGGCCACGCCGGAGGAATGTATAGAGACCGCGCAGTATCTGGGACGCCTGATCGGCTACTACGCCGACCGCGGAGTCGTCATATCGACCGACACGCACGGCTGGATACCGAACGGCGTCATACCCATGTACATAAATATTGCCACGCAGATAATCGAGGCGCTCGTCTCCGTGGAGCAGGGCGTCAAGAGTATCGTGCCGCTGATGAATTTCCAGGGAAATCTCGTGCAGGACGTGTCGGAGATAAGGGCGGCGCCCGGGCTTTTCCGCAAATATCTCGACAAATTCGGGTATACCGACGTGGTGATACCGGGTCTTATAGGCAATCAGTCGTCGCTTTTCGCGTTCCCGCAGGATATCGGGTACGCATACGGGTACATAAACTATATAGCGATGGTCGCGGCGCTCTCACCTCTGGACGCCTGCTCGGTCAAGACAGTGGACGAGGCTATAGGCGTGCCGAGCGTGGAATCGCACATGCAGACGTATCGCTCCGCGAACTGGATATTCAACGTCGTGCGGCAGCAGGGAGTACAGTTCGACGCGGCGGAGGTCGCGCAGGAGCAGCGCGTCTGCGAGACGGCCGTATCGGCCATAATCGACAAGACGCTCGACATGGGCGACGGTGATATTACCGTGGGTGTCGTGCGCGCGCTGGAGGCGGGAGTGCTCGACTCGCCGTTTTCGATAAACGTGAACGTGCGCGATCTGTGCATGGGCGTGCGCGACCTCACAGGCGCGTGCCGGTATATAGACTACGGCAACCTGCCGATACCGGAGGACGTCAGAAAATACAATGACGAGAAGATACGCCAGCGCGAAAAAGCGGAGGGCAGAAAGCTAGGATACAAGACGTCGCTCGCCGATTTCTGGACGCTCTCGCGCGGCGTTATAATCGACCCTCCGGAGAATCTCGCGGATGAGAACTCCGAGGATGTGCCGCAGGAGATAACGAATGCGGTGAGGGACAACCCGCCGACCGTGATTACGGGTACCGTCGGGGTGGACGCGCACGTCATAGGGACAAAGATTATATCCAAGGTGCTGCGGGAGACGGGTTTCAAGGTCGTGCCTCTCGGAGCGCAGACGGCGCCGGAGGAATTCATCAAGGCCGCGGTGGAGACCGACGCCGACGCCATGCTGATGACGTCGCTGTACGGCATGGCGGAGATGGATCTGCAGGGCTTCCGCGACAAGTGCGTCGAGGCGGGTGTCGGCGACATACTGCTGTATATAGGCGGTATTCTCGGCGTGGGCAAACACGATTTCAAGGACGATGAAGTCAAGTTTGCGCAGCTTGGGTTCAACCGCGTATACCCGCCGGAGGCGGAAGTCAGCGCGTCGGTGATGGATCTGTACGAGGATTTGAAAGCGCGGGGGCGCTTGTAAATGCCGAATATCCGGGTTTTTGTGGATTTCGGCAGCACATTTACCAAAGTCGCGGCGTTTGATCTTGACGAGGAGACGCTGCTCGCGCGCGTACAGTCCCCGAGCACCGTTGATACCGACGTGACAGTCGGGCTGCGGCGCGCGCTCGACGAGCTGCGGAGGGTCGCGCCGGCGGACGGGAACGCGATACGCTCCGCTGAAGCGTGCTCAAGCGCCGCCGGGGGACTGAGGCTGGCGGTGATAGGACTCGTACCCGATTACACGACGAAAGCGGGCTATCTGGCGGCGCTCGGCGCGGGCGCGAAAGTCGTGAGTTCGTTCTCCTACGAGATGTCGCGCTCCGAGGTGCGGCAGCTGGAGGATTCGCGCCCCGATATTGTGCTGCTCACGGGCGGCACCGACGGGGGCAACAAGCGGGCCATCGTACACAACGCGGCCGCGCTGGCGGCGTCGTCTGTGCGCAGTATAATCGTGGCGGGCAACAAGTCGGCGCGCGACGATATTGAGGACGCGCTGTCCGGCGCCGGTAAGCTGGTCACGTACGCGCCGAACGTAATGCCGGAGTTTGGGCGGTTGGAGCTGGATCCGGTGAACGAGCGCATCCGCGAGATGTTCATATCGCGCATAACGGACGCAAAGGGGATATCGCGCGTATCCGGGATAATAGCCGGCGTACTCATGCCGACGCCGGCCGCCGTATTGGAGGCGGCCAAACTGATTGCGGACGGAGCGCCCCCCGCCGAGCAGGTTCGGCGGGGTAGAGGAGGGCACCCCGCCGAATCCGGTCTTGGTGAATTGCTTCTCGTCGACGTGGGGGGCGCCACGACGGATGTGTACTCGATAGCGCGCGGCGACCCGCGTGACGGCGTGCATCTGCTCGGTCTGCGCGAGCCGTACGCGAAGCGAACTGTGGAAGGCGATCTCGGCCTTTTCCACAACCTCGACACGCTGGCGGCCATAACGTCGGACAAGATGCCAATCGATGAGCGGGCCGATTTCGAGCGAGGAGTGGAGAAGCTGCGCGCGGTACTCTCGGTTCCGCGGGGCGAGACTCCGGAGAAGTATCAGCTTGCGCTCACGCGTGAGGCGGTGAGGACCGCCGTCTACCGCCACGCGGGGCGCGTCGAGCCGGTGCGCACGTCGGACGGGGAGGTCTGGATACAGCGCGGCAAGGATCTGAGCGGCGTCGGGCTGGTGATAGGCGCGGGCGGGCCGCTCTCGTTTTCACGCGATCCGCTGAGCGCGCTGGAGGGCGCGGCGGCCGACAGCGCGGCGCCGGATGTCCTCGCGCCGCGAGCGCCCGCGTACATGCTGGACGACAGATATATTCTGTTTGCGATAGGTCTGCTGGCGCGGAGTGAGCCTGAGAAAGCGCTGAGAATCGCGAAGAAGTATCTGGTCGGGCTTGGCGGCGCGGCGACGTCGATATGAGACGTGAACGGAGACGGGCGGTCGTATGGGCCGCCGTATTGATAGCGGCCGCGGCCGCGTTCGCGTCGCTCTCGGGAGGCGCGAGGTATACGGAAAGCGCCGGAACGACGGCGCCTGCGCGCGAGACGGGCGTCATATTGCCCGAGCCGTCGCTCACGCCGCCGCGGCCGACCGACGCGCCCGAACCGGAGCGGACGCCGGCGCCTGTGGAAAGCGCGGCGCCGTCGCCGGAGGAGAGCGAATACGCGCCCGATGTAATAACCGTGGCGGTGGGAGGCGACGTTCTGCCGATGGGCAGGATAGGCGCGAAGATCGAGGCCGGCGAATATGATGCCGTGTTGGACCCGGACACGGCCGCGCGGCTGCGGGCTGCCGACGCGACGATGATCAATCTCGAGACGTCGGTGTCCGTCCGTGGGGAACCCGTACCGGATAAAGCGTACACTTTCAGGTCGCCGCCCGAAAATCTGAAATTTCTGACCGACTGGCTGGGAGTGGACGTGGTATCGATAGCGAATAACCATACGCTCGACTACGGCTGGGACGCGTTTTACGACACCATGACGCATCTGGACGAATACGGGATCGCGCGCATAGGAGCGGGCGCGAACATAGCGGAGGCCGCCCGCCCGTATATCGCCGAGACGGGCGGGGTGAGGATAGCGTTTTTCGCGGCCAATCAGATACTGACATACGCAAGCTGGACGGCGGGGGAGGACAAACCGGGGCAACTCATAGCCCGAGACGCGAAGAATCTCGGCGCTCTCGGCGAGGCGATGGCTCGCGTCAGGGACGGGTGCGACTATATCGTCGTGTATATGCACTGGGGCATAGAACTGGACGTCCTGCCGTACGGACGGCAGACGGAGGTGGCGCGGGCGCTGATTGACGCCGGCGCCGACGTCGTCATAGGCGCCCACCCGCACGTCATACAGAGTTTTGAATATTACAATTCCAAGCCCATCGTTTACAGTGTGGGAAATTTTCTGTTCAACGCTTTACACCCGGACACGGCGGTCGTGTTTCTCCGTTTTGGAGCCGCCGAGACGTCCGTGACCGTGGAGGTAATGCCGGCGCGCACGGAGGGTACGCTTACGCGCGCGATCGGGGGCGACGACAGACGTCGTCTGCTCGACTATTGGGGCAGCATCTCGCCCGGCGTGACGTTTGACGACGACGGAATAATGCGCGAGGAGACGCCGGCGCCGGATCGCCGGCAGACGGGCGGATGATTTTGCGGCGCGGGGTCCGCCCGCCTCGCGGATCTCCCGCCGCGTCGAGTCCGTGACACGCCTGCTTCAGGAGATGTCCGCCGCGTCGAGATACTTATATCCGTTGTCGCTTATGTGTTCCTTGCGTCCGGCAAGATTGTCGCCGAGCAGGAGATCGAAGACGTCCGCCGTCTTTCGGGCGTTCTCCGGCACTACCTTGATGAGACGGCGCGTCTTGGGATTCATTGTTGTGAGCCACATCATATCGGGATCGTTTTCACCGAGCCCTTTTGACCGGCTGATGGTGTGCTTTGCCCCCTGAAATCCCGCGACGATCTCCGCTTTTTCACGGTCGGAATACGCGAAATATGTCTTGCCGCCGCAGGTTATCTCGAAGAGCGGCGATTCCGCGATGCAGACAAAGCCACGCTCGATCAGCGTCGGTACGAGCCGGTACAGCATCGTGAGGATCATCGTGCGGATATGAAAACCGTCAACGTCGGCGTCGGTGCATATTATGACGCGGTTCCACCGCAAGCCGGACACGTCAAAAGCGCTCAAATCCTTCGCGTGCCGTCCGTGTATTTCGACGCCGCAGCCCAGCACCTTTATCAGATCGGTTATGATTTCATTTTTGAATATCTTGTCGTAGTCGGCTTTAAGGCAGTTGAGGATCTTGCCGCGAACGGGAATTATGCCTTGGAACTCGGCGTCGCGGCTGAGCTTGCACGCGCCCAGCGCGCTGTCGCCCTCGACGATGTACAGCTCCCTCTTCGACACGTCGCGCGTGCGGCAATCCACGAATTTCTGCACGCGGCTCGTCAAGTCGGTTCCGCCCGACAGCTTCTTGCGTATATTCAACCGCGCTTTCTCCGCGGTCTCGCGGCTGCGCTTGTTTATCAGTATCTGCTCGGCTACCCTGTCGGCCTCCGCCTTGCGCTCTATGAAATATACCTCCAGCTGCGAGCGCAGAAACTCTGTCATCGCCTCCTGGATGAACTTGTTTGTAATGGCTTTTTTTGTCTGGTTTTCGTACGAAGTCTGGGTTGAGAAGCAGTTTGTCACCAACACCAGACAGTCCTGGACGTCGGTAAAATTGATTTTGCTCTCATTTTTCTGATACTTGCCCGATTTGCGCAGATAGGCGTCAATCTCGGAGACAAACGCGCTCTTTACGGCCTTTTCAGGCGCGCCGCCGTATTCGAGCCACGATGAATTGTGGTAGTACTCCACGACGTTCACCCTGTTTGAAAAGCAAAACGCGGCCGAAAGTCTGACCTTGTACTCCGGTTTATCGGCGCGGTCGCTGCCGCGTCTCTCGCCCTCGACATATACGGGCTGTGTCAGCGCGTCCCCGCCCGCAAGCTCCCGGATATAACCCGTAATGCCCTCCTCATAGAGAAAATCAACGGTCTCAAAGCCGCTTTCGGTTTGATTTATAAACCGAAAGGTGACGCCGGCGTTTACGACGGCCTGCCGCTTCAGCGTATCTGTAAAATATTCAGCCGGTATGGATATGTCCGTAAACACCTCGATGTCCGGCTTCCACCGCACGATGGAACCGGTTCGGCGCTCCTTGTACTCCTGCGCATCCAGGCCGCCGATATTCTCTCCCTTTTCAAATCGCAGACTGTATTTCTTGCCGTCACGATAGACCAGCACGTCCATGTATTCCGAGGAATATTGCGTGGCGCACGAGCCGAGCCCGTTGAGCCCCAGCGAGAACTCATAGTTCTCGCCCGTATCGTTTCGGTATTTGCCGCCCGCGTACATCTCGCAAAATACGAGCTCCCAGTTATATCTGTTTTCATTCGGATTCCAGTCCACGGGGCAGCCGCGCCCGAAATCCTCGATCTGAATGGAATCGTCGGCGAAACGTGTGACGATAATGAGCTTGCCGTACCCCTCGCGCGCCTCGTCTATGGCGTTACTGAGTATCTCGAACACGGCGTGCTCGCAGCCCTCAAGCCCGTCGGAGCCAAAGATAACTCCCGGACGCTTCCTCACCCGTTCCGCGCCCTTCAGCGCGCTTATGCTGTCGTTACCATACGTTTCAATCCGTTTCATGTCCGCTCCGAATCACCGATTTACTTAAATTTTACCGTCTGTCCGTGCCGCTTTGATATCGACGTATTTACGCTCGGAAAAGCTTCTCTGAGCGCTTCGGCAAGGCCGGGTACGACCGTATTCTCCGTGCAGAAATGGTCCCCGTCGATAAGATTCACGCCCCGCTCGCGCGCCTCCAGAAACACGTCGTACTTCACATCAGCCGTAAGCAACGTGTCACAGCCGCGAGCGGCGGCGGCGCCCAGTTCGCTCCCGCCCGATCCGCCGACGACGGCGACTTGACTGACCGGGCGCCCGGCGTCGTAATAACGCAGACCGGACGTTCCGAGTCTCCCCTTGAGAAACTCGAGATATTCACCCATCGCGCGCGGACTGCGCAGACGCCCGCGACGCCCGTACGAAAATGATTCGCCCGACGTCGTCCTGCCGTGCTCTGTCAGCAGTTCCACATCGACGAGTCCGGCGGCTTCGGCCAGCGCGTCGTTTACGCCCCCAATTGCCGCGTCAAGGTTCGTATGCATACAGATGGCCGACATGCCGCCGGCTATCAGCTTTACCACGCGCCCCCCCTGTCCGGGTTCCGCCGTGACATTTTTAAGCGAGAAAAACAGCGGGTGGTGCGACACGACGAGCTCCGCCCCGAGCGCCGCCGCCTCGTCTATGACGTCGTCCGTTATATCCAGACTCACAAGTATGCCGGACACGCGCGCGTCCGGAAAGCCCGCCAGAAGTCCGACATTGTCAAAGTCCATTTTCATCTCCGGAGGCGCCAGCCGCTCAAGTCTCTCCAGTACCTTGCGTACCGTCGGCGCGCCGCCGGAACCTGTGTTCATTGACAATCGCATCCCATCCTCCGGCGTACGCCGACATTTTCCGCAAAAAGCGCAGCTCCGTCTCTGCCGTCGCATCCGCGGGGATTCTTGAACTTGCCTGTCCCCGCGCCGCTCTCTCGGCGCCGGCGATCAGCGAGCTGATATAGCCCGGCAGCGCCGCGTCCCGTTTATCCGCCAGACAGGCGAACATATCCGCCCGCGCGCCGCCGCCCTGGCCGGCCCGCGCGAGCAGCACGGGGTACACGCGATTCGCGTCCTCCGCGAGCGACGCGTCCGCGACGCGATAGCCGCCGCCGTCAAGCCAGTCGCACAGGCGCCAGAGCTTTGTCTGCGGCTGCAGGACGAGCGAGACGCCGCCGTACAGCCGGCCGGCACCGGACAGTATCCGCGCAATCGTCTCTCCGCCCATACCGGCTATTATCACAGTGTCCGCGTCTCCCGCGCAAACGACGTCCAATCCGTCCCCGAGCAGAAATGTTATCCTGCCGTCAACGCCGTACGCGCGCGCCAGTTCCCGCGCGCGCGACAGCGGACGCACGTTGATGTCGGACGCGTATATGTCGCCCGGATAACCGCTTGCGGCCAGATACACCGGGACGCGCCCGTGATCCGTGCCGACGTCGATCACGCCGGCGCCGCGCGCCGCAAACCCCGCGACGGCGGCCAGTCTGCCGGACAGCTTAATCTGTTTCAAGTTGCATTCAACGCAAACGCGCGGCAAAACGCCATCGGCAGGGGCGCGGTTTGTGCAGCGCCCCTGCCGACAGTACGCCGTTTAACGTCTCCGTTTACTGCCTGAGGCTCGATGTAAGCGTCGCCAAAAACTCTTCGGCGTCCACTCCGTGCGCCTCACACGCCTCGCCGAGCGTCTCTCCGCTTGCCATCGCGCACCCAAGGCAGTGCATACCGATGGACATAAACAGAGGCGCCGACTGCGGCGCAGTATCCAAGATATCGGCTATTACTGTGTCTTTCGTGATTGTCAGCATATAATTGTCTACCTCCAAAGTAAAGTCGGCTTCGCACCGCTCCGCCGAGATGTATTATACACGCATCCGCGAAAAAAGCAAATAAATTTTGGGACTTCCATATTCCAAACATCCCGATAGTTCATGACGGCGTTCTAAACAAGCTCAGGTTGTTTGGCCATTAGGCAGCGGCAAATGCGGCGGCTTTCTTGCGCTCCGGCGTGTAATTACTCCGTGAAAGCGCGAATATAATGGTTCGTGTGTCAAAAGCGAGCCTGACGATAGCCGCGTCAATTTTTTGCTTCCCCACGCGACAATGTGAGGCGCAGAATTTGGAGGTGATGCCGCGTGCAGTGCTGCATAGCGGAACTGAGATGCCGGGAGGTCATAAATATTCACAGCGGGCTGAGACTTGGCTTTGTGTGCGACGTGGTGATAAACACCTCGACAGGGCAGGTGACGGCCATAGTGGTACCGGGACCGCACAGATATTTCGGCTTTTTCTGCCGAGAGGACGATTACCGTATCCCCTGGGAGTGCATAAAGCGCATAGGGGACGATATTATACTGATCGAGGTCTGCGGAGAATACAGGCGCGAACGGCGCGAGCGGCGCTTTTTTTGACCGGCGCGACGGGCCGTCACGCGGCGCCCTTGGGGAGCGTTATTGTCAGGCGTATTTCGCTCCCCTCGTCTCGGATGTCGCACTGCGCGCCGATGCCGGCCTTTTGCAGCAGCTTTATGCCGCGCCGCACCGTGTTCGCAAAAAACCGTATGTGTCCGTGCAATACGGCAAGCTCCGGCTGCCCGGCCGCCGGACGCGCCGGCGCGACGTCGCGGCGCGGCGTGGGAGCGTCCGTCTCAGGAGCGGGACATCCCGACATAAGTTCGTCTATATAGGCGTCTGTCCGGGCGACGTTGTAACCTCGCCGTATGATCTCAGAGAGCGCTTCCGCGACGGCCCGCTCCCCGAACCGCAGCAGCCGCAGCAGCGCGCGCGCGTGTCGCTCCGTGAGTTTGGCCGCCCGCAGACTGCCGGTTATCGATTCCGGCAGTTTCAGGAGCCGCAGTTTGTTTGCCACGGCGGACTGGGAGCGCCCCGTGAGACGCGCCGCCTCGTCCTGACTGTATCCATAGAGGTTGATAAGCCGCGACAGCGCGCGCGCTTCTTCCATGAAATCCAATCCGCGCCTCTGCAGGTTGTCGACGAGTACGAGGAGCGCCGAGTCCTGCTCGCCGGCCTCCATCACTATGCAGGGTATCGCTTCGAGACCTGCCAGCGAGGCGGCGCGCAGACGCCGTTCTCCCGATATGAGTTCATAGCCGACGCCCGCGCGCTTGACCGACACGGGCCGCAGCACGCCGTACTTTGCTATGCTGCCCGCGAGCTCACGTATGACGCCGGGCCGTGTATCGCGGTATTGCGCGGTCCGGTTTACGCCAATGTCGTCGATTTTGAGGTATACAATACGCTCCGCGTCAAACAGCCCGCGCTTGTCCATTGTACGCATTCCACACCGCCTTTCTTCGCACATCACACATATAGCGCCTATGTGTCAATAATACACTATATATTGTGTAAAAAAAGGCAGAAAAAGGGACGGGAAATAAAGGGTTCGGGGATTCCGAATCGCTTCGGGACTACCCCAGCCGCACCGCCGTTTCCAGCGCGATCTCCATCATCTGTGTGAACGCCGTCTGGCGAGTCATGGCGTCGAGTTCCTCTCCGGTGACGAGGTGGTCGGAGATTGTGCAGATTGCCAGGGCGCGTTTGCCGGCTTGGAGCGCGTTTGCGTAGAGCGCCGCCGCCTCCATCTCCACGGCGAGGGAACCGAGCTTGCCCCATTCAAACGTCGCGGACGACGCGTCGTAAAAATGGTCCGTTGAGTAGAGATTGCCCACAACCATCTCCACGCCGAGCTCGCGCGCGGCGTTCACAGCCGTTTCGAGCAGATGAAAATCGGCCGTCGGCGCGAGCTGTCCGCGCAGACTGAACTGATTTACGGTGTAACTTGAGTTGGTGGACGCGCCGATTCCGGCGACGACGTCGCGCAGCTTCAGCTTGGGAGAGATAGCGCCGGCGGTGCCGATGCGTATGATGTTCTCTACATCATAAAAGTTGTAGAGCTCGTAGGAGTATATACCCATGGACGGCATCCCCATGCCCGACGCCATGACGGACACGGGAACGCCCTTGTACGCGCCGGTGTAGCCCTGTATTCCGCGCACGTTGTTCACGAGTCTGCGGTTCTCGAAATACGTCTCCGCGACGAACTGTGAGCGCAGGGGGTCTCCGGGCATGAGCACGGTTTTTGCGAAATCGCCTTTTTCGGCTGAATTTTGAGCTGTTGACATAGCGCTTAAACCTCCGGAATGAAAAGATTATTAAGAATATTTTCGTTTGTAGCGATTTTCGCTCTCCCGTCCTTTTCGGCGCAGGCGAAAAGAATTCTTGCACAGGAGTGCGTGAAGTCATTCGACTTCGCGGGGACCCCTATACAACGGAGCAAAAATTATCACATTTCGCATTTTCCGGGGATTCATTCCTCGGAAAATGCACTTTGCGAGCCGCGCACGGCGAGCTCCAAGCTCCCGTGACTCGTTTGTGATGGCGAAGCCATCACAAACGAAATTATTCATTAAGAGATTGCGGAACCGTCCGGCCTGAACAGCGGCAGCTTTTCAAGGTACACGATGTCGGAGCGCGACTGCGCGTCGCCCTCCGCCAAGATGGACATGCGGCCGATCACCGTCCCCTCCGCCGTCTCGGTGAGAGTTTCCAGCGCTCGCAGGGAATTCCCGGTGGAGATGACGTCGTCCACAAGCAGTATGCGTTTTCCTCTCATCATCTCCGCGTCGGCCATGTCGAGGTACAGCTTTTGGTCGCCGGCAGTCGTTATCGAATCGACATCGACCTCAAAAAGCTCCGTCATGTAGAGTTTTGGCGCTTTTCTGGCGACAAAATATTTTGAATCGCCCCTCTGCCGCGCCAACTCATGTATGAGCGGGATACCCTTTGCCTCTGCCGTGAGCAGGTAGTCGTAGTCCGGCGCGCGCTTGAGCAGCTCGCCGGCCGCCGCCACTGTCAGCTCCGCGTCTCCGAAGATGACGAACGCCGCTATGTACACCTCGTCCGTCAGCTTGCACAGCGGCAGCGACCTCTCCAACCCCGCTATTGTCATTTTATACTCCATAAACACCCCTCCGAATTCGTATTTCCGCACCAATCGCGCGCCTGTACCGATCCCGGCGGCAGCCGCGGCTGCCGCCGCCGCCACCCGCGTCCCCCCCGCCCCCCCCCGCCGCGCCCGGCGTCCCCCCGGGCGCCCCACGTTTTTCGCGCGCGTTACGGGCGCGAAAAACGTGGGGCGCCCGTCACACGATGCGCTTCCTGACGCGCAGGGGGACGCCGACTGCGGCGGCGACAGCCGCACACGCCTTTATTTCGTCCGGCAGGATCACGTCCACCACGGTGAAAATCACCTCGGGTACGTGCTCCTTACACTCCAGCGCGAACTTGAGTATCGCCGGGAACGCGGCCTGCCCGTACTGCGGCGCGCACAGCTCGTCGTAGCGCCGGGCGTCGGGCGCGTTGAGACTTACGGAGACCTTATCGACAAGTCCGCGCAGGAGCGGCGCGACGGGTTTGCCGTTTATCAAATCTCCCAGACCATTCGTATCGACCCTTATCCTCAAGCCTCCGCGCCCTTTGAGGACGCGGCAGATCTCCAGCAGCGCGTCGAGCGCGCAGAACGGCTCGCCGTACCCGCAGAACACAAGCTCGCCGTATTCGTCCGGGCTCCTGGCATCAAGTTCGCGCAGGACTTCGCTTGCGGACGGCTCGCGCCGGAGCCACAGATCGTCCGCCGAACCCGCGCCGGAGCCGCGGAGACGTATGCAGAAACTGCACGCGCACGGGCAGCGGTTCGTCAGATTGATATACAGATTGCGTCCGTATTCGTACACTATGGAGGACATCGCTCGACCTTCCCTACAGCCTGATATACGCCGCCGCCCGCCGCACGGCCGGGCGGCAGACAGCGGCGGCGATAACGCCCCCTGCGCCTTGCATGGCGTTGAACGGAAGCGCGGACAGCGCGTAGGCGGAACCGAAGTACGCAAACTCAAACAGCGCGTAACCGCCGACCATTACGCCGGCGCCGATAACACAGGCGGTCAGATATCGGGGGAAGCCGCCGCCGTCGCGCGCCGCCGCCGCTCCGACGACAAGACCCATCGCGCCCTTTATAATTGCCGTGGGCAGGATGTACACGACGGCGCCGGCCGCCAAATCGGCAAGGCCGCTGCCGACGGCGGCGGCGCCAGCGGCGCGGCGACCGCCTATCACGCAGGCGCTTGCGTATATCACGGCGTCGCCCAGATTGAGATACCCGCCGCTCGTAAACGGAAGCGGGACTCTGATCGACCACGTCACCGCGAATATGACCGCCGCCATAGCGGCAGTCGCGGCGAGACCGCGCGCGCGCCCGGACGTATCACGTCCCATGTGGATTCCCCCTATTCCCCTGTGTGCCTGATGATTTTATTATATCAGTTCACCCGGGGATTTGCAAAGGTTTTGCGGCGAATATTTTCGTTTGCGGTGGTTTTCGCCCCTTCGTCCTTTTCGCCTACGGCGAAAATAATTTTTGCGGAGGAGTGCGTCTCGTGCGACAAAGTAAAAATTGTTATATTTCGCGTTTTACGGGGATTTATTCCCCGGAAAACGCTCTTTGCGAGCCGCGCACGGCGAGATCCAAGCTCTCGTGACTCGTTTGTGATGGCGAAGCCATCACAAACGAAATGATTCCACGCAACTACGCGTCCGGCGGAGCGGGAGAGCTCCGTCGGACGCGTGACGCGCGTTGAGATGCGCCGGGTTTGCCCGCCTATCCCGCGTATGAAGCGGGAACGGGCGCGCGGGCCGGGTAGTCGTCAATCGTGACGCCGGGCTCGTTGTACGGGTATATGTCGCTGCGCGTGTACAGATTTGCCCACGTCAGCAGACGCTTGTACGTGTCTTTACTCTGGAAATAGCTCGGCATGAGATACTGCGCGTAGGTCTCGCCGAAGAACGGAACGCTCATAGGATTATGATCAATCCACGACGGCCAGATGGTCTCCGGCGTCGCCCGCCCGGACACGAACGCGTAGAGCGCGAAGAACGCGGGTTCCGCGGCGACGGCGGCCGGCGTGTCGAGTACATAGCGCCACGCCGAGTCAATACCCTCGTCCCACTTATGCGAGAGCTTGTTACCGCCGGCTGTCGCGATGCACGCGTTATCCGGAACGCCGAACACGTTGTCTATAGCGTTTGCCGCCCCGTCCGCGAAGTCCTCAACGGCGCCGTTAATCAGCCAGTATTCCAGATTAGCGTTCAGCGCTATCTGGGCCTCCACTACATTTTGGGCGGCCTGGACCGTCATGTCGCCGCCGACGTCGGAGATGATGTGGTTCTCCGCCGGACCGCCGGCATCCGCCCACGCCATCTGGCTGCCCTCTATACGCTGGTGGAGCGGCAGGGATGTAGACATATCCACGCCGATGAAGCCTATTTGATCGAGCGTGATTCCCGGCCAGTTATCTCTGGCGTATTCGAGCAGCTTCTCGCCTATCTGTCTGCCCATTTCAATGTTTGAGAAGCCGGACGACGGATGGAGAAGCCCCGTTGGCATCCCTTCCGATCCGAATTTCAGAGCCTGCCCCATGCAACCCATCCACTGGAGGTCGATTTCGTCGCAAATTTTGGCTATCTGCTCGTACTGCATCATATCCGGGTCGATCAGAATGCCGTCGTAGCCATTCTCTTTCAATGTCGGGAGCTGCGTCAGGAGTTCCTCATTCGACGCCGCAGACCAGTAACCGTCATACTGCACGTTGGCGAGCGTCGCCCAGTGCGCAAACGCCTCGTGGGCGGTTCTGTTGAGGTCGGTGTAGCCGATGCAGACGTAGATGAACTTGTATCTGGGATTCGCCGTGTAGTCATAGTTCGGATCGTAGTGACCGACCTCGTCGAGCGGATCGCCTTCGGCGCCGGGCGCCTCTGCGACGCCGTCCACGGACGGCGTCGCAGCCGACTCCGCCGGCGGAGTCGGCTGCGAGTCGGGGGAGGGCGTTGGCGAGCCGGATGCGGACGGGGACGACGTGTCTCCGGAACCACCTCCGCAAGCAAACAGCGACAGCGCGAGGCACGCGATTAGCAGGGTCGATAGAATTCTTCTGATACTCATTGTTATGACCATACCTTTCATTTCATTTGCAACGATTTTCGCTCTCCCGTCCTTTTCGGCGTAGGCGAAAAGAATTTTTGCACAGGAGTGCGTGAAGTCATTCGACTTCGCGGGGACCCCTATATAACGGAGCAAAAATTGTAATATTTCG
>JAITKI010000129.1 GCA_031278515.1 Oscillospiraceae bacterium
GGCCCCGCCTATGTTCTAGTGATTATCCATATTTTCCCGGTTTTGCCAACAGCGGTTGGTTAAAAACCTATACTTTTTTAACCAAATTTTGGAGGTGTTGCACATGTTAACCGGAAAGACCTTTGTGGATCCATTGGAGATGCCGTTTTCGAGGCGGGGATCGTATATCAGTCTCGCGAATCAGAACGGCGGGAGCAATCAGTTCGGCAAGTCACAGCTTTGGATATCCACCTCACGCATAGGAGGCAGCGGCGGCGCGCCGGGCGACCTGAACGGCGAGAGTCCGTTCCGGCAGGTACAAGTCGAGCTGGTCAAGGACGGCATAGCGCGCAACTGCGTGTACCACACGACGCCGTACGAGCTGATTTTTGAATGTGAGCTCGGCGCCGTGCGCTTTTGTATCGGCGATTACAAATACGCCCGCTGCCGCGGAACCGACGGACTCTCGCTTCGCCTCACTCCTAAGCCGGGGATGTTCGGCATGGCCGGCATCACAAACCTGCACGACGGTACGTTCAAGGTGACTTTCGGGAGCGCGCTGCTGCTGTTTGCGCCGGAGCGCGGCGCGATGAAAGAGACGGGAGGCAGACTGGAACTCGCTCCGGATGAGGACGGCGTTATAGACCTCGTCATGGAGGAGTGGCTCATCGACCCGAAAAGGCGCGAGCGCTACATGTCATACGACGAGTGCGTCGCGAACGTCAAGGCCGATTTCGACGGTTTCGCCGCGCGTCTCGCGCCGAATTTACCGGAGAAATACAGGGAGCGCGGTATGCAGGCGGTGTGGACAGTCTGGGGACTGACCGTCATACCCGACGGGGAGACGCCGTACAAACGCCGGATGATAAAGATGATGCGCGTCATCTTTGAGGGCGCGTTCTCGTGGCAGCAAGGTATGCACGCGTTCTTTTTGTCGCATGATCCGGACTTATCCTGGGAGGTGCTGTTGTCGTCTTTCGACGTCCAGGACGCGAACGGGCGGATCGCGGACTCACTCGCCAGCGCCGGCGCCGGCGGCGCGACCATGAAACCGCCCGTTCAAGGCTTGGGTCTGCTCTGGCAGATGGAGCATTTCGACATATCTAAAAAGCCGAAAGACGAACTGGAATACATGTATGACGGGCTGGAGCGGTGGACGAATTTCTACCTGAACTTTCGCGACGTAGACGGCGACGGGATTTTCGAAAACCAGAACGCGGGCGAGACCGGTTGGGAGGACGGGTCGTACCAGCGTTTGGGATTCCCCCTCGCCTGCCCGGACATGAACGCCTATCTCGCGTTGCAAGAGGAGGCGCTCGCGAAGCTGGGCCGCGTTATCGGCAGAGATGAATCGGTGAACGCGGCGTGGGAGAAAAAGTCGAAGGACACGATAGCGAAAATAATAGAGCTCTTCTGGACCGAGAACGGCTGGGTGGCCATGAACGTCATAACAAAAGAGAAATCCGAACCCACAAGTCTGCTCCTGTACTGCGCTCTGCTGCTGGGGGATCGTCTGCCGCGCCATATCATCGACCGCTCAATCGAGCTCATCTTCGAGTCGGGCGCGTACGAAACGAAATTCGGGCTGGCCTCGGAGCGCCCGGACAGTCCGCGGTTCCACCACGGGTGGTGCAGCGGCAGTCTCGGGACGCCCGTACAGGCGCTTTTGGCGCTCGCGTTGGAGTACTGCGGACACAGAGAGCTCTCAAAACGGATAGCCGTAAAATATCTCGATACGCTGAACGAACACGGACTGTACCATATCCACAATCCGTTCGACGGCTCGATGGAGTATCAGACTCCCATGTTCTTCGGCGAGCGCTCACTGTTCCTGTCCGGCTGGACGGCCGGATGCTATTTGTTTTTTGCGGAGCGCTATACGGACTGATTTGTGAATTAGAAAAAATTTGCGGGAGCGGGTGTAAATGAATTCAAAATTCAGACATGTGTTTGATCCGATTGAGATCAGGGGCGTCTATTACAAAAACAGGTTGGAGTTCGCGCCTCCCGGATGCGGCGGCGGCGGCGACGAGCGCGGCTTTGTGACGCCGCGCTTCGTTGAGTATTTCAGACCGTTTGCCAAGGGCGGCGCCGCGGTGATCAATGTCGGCAATGTCTCTATCGACATCACAGAGTGCAACGACGAGGGGCCGACGCAGCTCGATATGCGCTTTGACGAATGTATCCCGCCGCTGTCAACCTTCGCCATGATGTGTCGGACTTACGGCGCCCATGGGCAGCTCGAGATCAACCATTGCGGCGCGACTCAGGGGAATATCGAGGACTCGCTGGCCGGCGAGAATGGGTGGGCGCCGTCGCCGATCATAACGGCGGCCGAGCGCGTGCGCGCGAGAGAGCAGGGACGCGCGCCTCTTCCTACGCGGGAGATGAGCAAGCAAAAGATTGAGGAAACCGTACAAAAATACGCAAACGCAGCGCTTCGATGTAAGAAGGCCGGCATGAAGTCTGTGCTCTTCCACGGCGCGCACGGGAATTTGCTGTCACAGTTTTTCAGCACGTATTACAACAGGCGCGAGGATGAATACGGCGGTTCCGCTCGCAACCGCGCGCGATTCGCGTCGGAGGTGCTTGACGCGACAAGGGAGCTTGTGGGCGAGGATTTCGTCATTGAGTACCGCATATCCGCCGACGAATACAAGAGGGGGCGTATGCGCTTCAAGGACACGCTTGAGTTTATCGGCATTGTCAGGGATAAGGCCGATATATTCCATGTGTCCGGAGGTCTGCACGATCCCCAGGGCGAGCCGATCGTAATGGGGCCGATGCACTTGCCGTACACTTACGGGCAGATGTACAACGTCCACTGGGCGCAAGACATTAAGAAAGCGTTTCCCGGCATACGCCTGACGACAGTCGGCGCGATCAAGAACATCGAACAGGCGGAGGAGATCATAGCGGGCGGCGCCGCGGACTTTGTGGCGTATATGCGCGCTCTTATAGCGGATCCCGACATGCCGCATAAGTACGCCGAGGGGCGCGAGGCGGATCACAGGCCGTGCATACGCTGCGCGTGTATGTATCCCGATAAATTCGGCAGTTTTGAGTTCGGCAAGTGTTCCGTGAATCCCTTCAAGGGCAGGGAAGCCGAGTACCCGGAAAACAGGGTCCCGCCGGCGGCGGTGAGGAAGAAAGCGGCGGTCGTGGGCGGCGGTCCCGCCGGCGTGCAGGCGATGCTCACGCTTGTCGAGCGCGGACACGACGTGACGCTGTATGAGAGGGAGGCGGAAATCGGAGGAAACCTGATTTTCGCGGCGCGCGACCCGCGTAAAGAGGACGTCAAGCAGTATCTCACATATCTCCGGAACCAGACCGCGGCGACAAAGGCAAGGGTGCTTACCGGCACGGAGGCGACGCCGGAGCTCCTCGAGCGCGAAGGCTACGACGCGATTCTTGTCGCCGTGGGTTCGTCGCCGATAAAGCCGAATATCCCGGGAATCAATAAGCCGCACGTGATGTGGGCGCCCGACGCGGAAAGCGAGGGCGCGACAGTCGGCGCCGACGTCGCTGTTATAGGCGGGGGCGCCGTCGGAGTACAGACCGCCGTCCAACTGGCGATGGAGGGGAAGAACGTCACGCTCGTGGAAATAGCCGGCGAACTGAGCCTCGGAGGCTCCGTGTCGAGGCTGATCGGCGGCGCGACGAATCTCGAGCAGGAGATGGTTGACTTACATGTCAAAAAGCTGTTGAAACATAAGGTCGAGGAAATCGGCGATAATTTCGTCGCCGTCTCCGATATTGAGACAGGTGAACAGAAAGAAATCGCGGCGGACACGGTGCTGTACTGCGTCGGGATGAGACAGCGGGCGGAGGAAGGCCAAGCGTTCCGCATCTGCGCGCCGAACACGAGGGTGTATCTTATCGGCGACTGCAGCGATCAGGCCGAGATTCGCGGCGCGGTACACGGCGCGTTCACTGTCGCGTCGGAGCTGTAAGAAGGAGCGAGCCTATGATCAGGTACATTATCAGGCGGGTGCTGTTATTTATCCCCATTCTGCTGGGCATCACCATCATCGTCCAGGTCCTTTTGACGCTCGCGCCCGGCGACCCGGCGCGGATACTCGCGGGGTCGGATCCCGAGCCGGGGGAATATGAGCAGATTCGGGAGGATTTGGGACTCGACAAGCCGATATATGAGCGGTACTGGGACTTTCTCTCAGGTGTGCTGAAAGGGGATTTCGGCGCTTCGTACACCACAAAGAGGGCGATTTTGCCGGAAATAATGATGCGTTTCCCATATACGCTGCTGATCTCCACACTGAGCGTCGTACTGGCGTCCCTGATCGGGATCCCGCTGGGCATCTACGCCGCGACTCACCAATATAAGTTCGGCGACAAGGCAATGATTCTGATCTCGCTGATTTCCGTCTCCATGCCCGCCTTCTGGTTCGCGCTGCTGCTCGTGCGGCTCTTTTCCGTGCAGTGGAGACTTCTGCCGGTTTCGGGCGTAAAGACGTGGCAGGGCTGGGTCTTACCGGTTATTTCACTCGCGCTGGGGTATGCCGCCGGGATTGTCAGGCAGATGAGATCGAATATGCTGGAGGTCGTCCGGCAGGATTACATAACGACGGCGCGCGCGAAAGGGCAGTCGGAGGGCAAGGTCTTGTACAACCACGCGCTCGGAAACGCGCTGATCCCCGTTGTGATGACTATAGGCAGCATGTACGGAATGTCTCTGGGCGGAGCGCTCATCGCCGAGATGATATTCTCGATTCCGGGGCTTGGCAGCTATACTCTCACAGGTCTGACAAACAGGGACTATCCCGTGATTCAATCCTCAGTTTTGTTTTTGTCGATAATTTTTTGCGTGGTAATGCTGCTAATCGACTTGGCGTTCGCGTTTATCGATCCGAGGATACGCTCGCAGTTCGCGAGGAAAAAGCGAACCGCGATGAAAAGACAGGAGGCTTAGAGTTTGATATGGACGAGGCAGTCAAGGGAAGGTCATATTCCGGCCAGATCTGGAGACAGCTGCGAAAGAGTAAGATTACGGTTATATCAATGGTCGTCATAGCGGTCATCGTGCTGGCCGCGGTGTTCGCTCCATTGCTGGCGCCGTACTCCTACGAGGAACAGTTCACCTCGCGCGCGTTGGAAGGCCCCGGCCGTGATTTTCCGCTCGGCACCGACAGGGTCGGCCGCGATGTGCTGAGCCGGCTTCTGTACGGGGCCCGGCAGTCGCTGTCTATGGGTATCATCGCCGTTTTCGGCTCCACCATTTTGGGCGTCCTGCTGGGGGCTGTCGCCGGGTACTACGGCGGCTTCACCGACGGACTGATTATGCGGCTGCTCGATATTTTCCAGGGAGTCCCCATGTTTTTGCTCACGGTCACGCTTGCCGCCGTACTCGGCCCGAGCCTGAGAAACGCGATCATCGCTATCGGTATTACTATGGTGCCGGGCAACGCCCGGATGATGCGCGCGTCGATTCTTTCCGTTCGCGAGATGGAGTACATTGAGGCCGCCAAGTCCATAGACGCGAGCGACGCCAGAATTATTCTAAAGCACGTCATACCGAATTCCATCGCGCCGGTGCTGGTCTCGTTCACTATGGGCCTAGGCGGCGCCGTGCTGTCCGGCTCGGGACTCAGCTTCATCGGGCTCGGCGTACAGGCACCGATTCCCGAGTGGGGCGCCATGATATCGGAGGGGCGGAACCTGATGCGGCAGGCACCGCAGCTCGCGCTGTATCCCGGTATTTGCGTTATGATCACGGTAATAGCGTTCAACATGCTCGGCGACGGACTCAGGGACGCGCTTGATCCGCGCCTCAAGAGCTGAACCAGAGGTGAATACAGTCATTTTGTGTCCTTAACAATGCGAAAGGCGTGGTCAAAAATGCCGGAAAATATACTGGAAATAAAAAATTTGGTCGTGGAATACCATACCGACGACGCCGTCATCCACGCGGTCAACGGCATTAACCTCACTGTGGAGAAGGGCGAGACGATCGGCTTGGTCGGCGAGACGGGAGCGGGAAAAACGACGATCGCGCGCGCGATACTGCGCATTTTGCCGACGCCGCCCGCCAAGCTCCGCGGGGGAGAGATATTCTTTGAGTCCCGGGATATTACAGGTCTTTCCGAGCGGGAGATGCGCAAGGTGCGCGGGAACAAAATAGCGATGATATTCCAGGATCCCATGACGGCGCTGAACCCAATAAAGAAGATCGGCTCGCAGATCTCGGAGGCAATCATGCTGCACAACGAGATTTCGCGAACGGAGGCCGAGCGCAGGGCGTGCGACATGCTCGAGACGGTGGGGATTCCGAGCGAGCGCTACGGCGAGTACCCGCACCAGTTTTCCGGAGGCATGAAGCAGCGCGTGGTTATCGCGATGGCGCTGGCGTGCAACCCCGAACTTCTGCTGGCTGACGAGCCCACGACGGCGCTTGACGTGACAATCCAAGCGCAAGTTCTGGAAATGATGCAGGGGCTGAAAGATAAGCTCGGCACGTCGGTTGTCCTCATTACGCATGACCTCGGCGTCGTGGCCGACATCTGCGATTGCGTCGCCGTAGTCTACGCGGGGGAAATCGTGGAGTACGGCAGGGCGGAGCACATCTTTGACGGCGCGGCGCGTCACCCTTACACGATAGGGCTGTTCAATTCGCTGCCGAACCTCGACTCGTCGGAGCGGCGGCTCAAACCGATCAAGGGACTCATGCCGGATCCGACAAATCTGCCGAAAGGCTGTAAATTCATGCAGCGCTGCCCCGACGCCGCGGATGAGTGCGGGGCGCGGTCGCCGGACGTCGTCGAGGTTGAGCCGGGCCATCAAGTCAAATGCTTTTACGCGGGGGTGAACAAATAATGCCCGCTTTGCTGGAAGCCAGGAACCTGAAAAAGTATTTCAAATCGGGCGGGGGGTTGCTGCACGCGGTTGACGACATCAGCTTTACGCTTGAGGACGGTAAAACGCTCGGCGTCGTCGGCGAATCGGGGTGCGGAAAATCGACGCTCGGGAGGACGCTGCTGCATCTGCTCGACGCGACGGACGGACAGATTTTCTTTGAGGGGCGGGATATCACAAACCCGACAAAAGAAGAGCGTCACGCCTTTCGCGAGAAAATGCAGATCATCTTCCAAGATCCGTTCTCATCGCTGAATCCGCGCATGTCTGTCAGTAACGCCATTATGGAACCGCTGATACTGCACAGCAAACTGGGTAAGGACGATATACGGGCCGAAACCAGAAAACTGATGGATACCGTGGGCATAGCCAGACGCTTCGAAAACGCTTATCCCCACGAGCTGGACGGTGGAAGGCGGCAGCGCATCGGAATCGCGCGGGCGCTTGCGCTGAGGCCCAAGTTCATAGTGTGCGACGAGCCGGTTTCCGCGCTCGACGTATCGATTCAGGCGCAGATTATCAACCTCATGCTCGATTTGCAGGAGGAGCGCGGCCTTGCGTATATGTTCGTGACACACGATTTGTCCGTGGTGAAGTACATTTCGAATGACATTATGGTCATGTATCTCGGCCAGATGGTCGAAAAGGCGCCCGCGGAGGAATTGTTCCGAAACACTCTGCACCCGTACACGAAAGCGCTGCTCTCGGCGGTTCCGGTTCCGAGTCTCCGCGGCAAGAAAAAGAGAATCATTATGCAGGGAGAACTCACCTCGCCTGTCAATCCGAAACCCGGCTGCCGGTTTATGGCGCGGTGTCAGTACGCGTCGGAGGAATGTGAGCGCCCGCAGAATCTGGAGGAAACCTCCCCGGGACACTTCGTTTCATGTCACAAATACAAGGAGATCGACGCGGCGAAAGGGGACGCGGTATGAAGGGCGGGGTTTAGGGTATCGGCGCGGGAGGAGAGCGCTCTTTCCCGGCCGCGTCGCGGCGGAACATTTCTTTCTGTTGCGACCCGGGGCCGCGTCGCGCGGCGCGATTTGAAAAAATTGAAAAAGGAGTGGATTTCAGATGGCGGAAGACAATCGGGCGGCGGTTATAAAAGATTTGGGCGAAGACAGAGAAGCGCTCATGTTCCCCGGGCCTGACGACATTACCGTGTTCGGCAAAGAAAGGGTCAAACGCTGGTCGTGGGAGACGCCTCCCGATCCCATCCCGGAGGAGCGGATAACGGAGACTGTCGAGGCCGACGCCATTATAGTCGGAGGCGGAATATCCGGGCTGGCCACGGCGGCCCGCGCGGCGGAACTCGGGCTCAAGGTCATAGTTTTGGAGAAGACGGGCGGCTTCGTCGCGCACGGCATGGAAATCTCATCAATCGGGTCAAGCGTACAGCGGAGATACGGGGTGCATGTCGATAAGTACCAATTCGCGCGGGACTGGATGCGTATATGCGGCAGCCGCGTAAATGAAGATTTACTGTGGCTGTTCATAAACCGCAGTGAGGAAGCGTTTGAGTGGCTCCTCGGACTTGGCGGCGACGACGTCTATACAGATCTGTGGGGCGCGTACTACAGGGGATCCGACTTCACCGAATACCCCGTCGCGCAGCACATATACCAAAAACCCGGGGTAAAACGCTGGAAGTACAGCGGAGCGCTGATGTACTGCGAGATGCTCTATGAGGTCGCGGTGAAAGGCGGCGGTAAGATTATACGCAACACGCAAGCGGTGAGGCTCGAAAAAGAAAACGGCCGCGTCGCCGCTGTGATCGCGAAAAATCTCAAAGAAGACAGGCTCATCCGATATAGAGGCGCGCGCGGCGTCGTGCTGGCGACGGGCGACATCGGCGGCGACGCGGAAATGCTGGAAGCTTTCTCCCCTTGGGGACTTCTGCCCGGAAGATGCGTGAGCTGGCCGAAAGGCAGTAACCTCGGCGAAGGCCATAAAATGGGCTATTGGGCCGGAGGTAAGCTCGAGGCCGGTCCCTGGGCGCCGTCGCTGCACATGATAGGATACGGAGTGTTTTTCGACTTCTTCCTGCACGTCAACCCGCTCGGGAACCGTTTCATGAACGAAGATACGTGGTCAGGTGGCAAGTCGGCGCGCATACTGATGCAGCCGGGCGGAGACTACGCGTTTAACGTATTCGACGCAAATTGGTACGAAGACGTCAAGAGAGGCGGACCGTATCACGGCGGGCAGGGCGCTACGACGCCAATAGACCAGCGTCAGGGCTTTGACGACGAGGGTATCGGCTACAGGAAAGAGCGCCTTGAGGATATCATTCAAAGAGGTGTGGGATGGCGGGCGGACACGTTGGAAGAGCTCGCCGAAAAGATGGGCGTACCTGCCGGCAATTTCCTCAAAACGGTGAGGCGCTATAACGGGATTGTGAAAAATGGAGAGGATGTCGATTACGGCAAGCGCCCGGAACTGCTGACACCCGTTGAAAAGCCGCCTTACTGCGCCGTGAAAATCGGTCCCGCGCTGCTCAATGTGTTCGGCGGGCTTGAGACAGACGTCAAGCTGCGCGTTTTGGACGGGAATCGGACCCCACTCGGAGGTTTGCTCGCCGTCGGAATGATAGCGGGCGGATTTTGCAGCGTCGATTACCCGCTCTTGGCGGCAGGTAACAGTCACGGGCGGTGCCTTACCTGGGGTCGCGTCGCTGCGGAAACGCTGGCGGCAAACGAAGCGTAACAGAGTGTAACGGAAGAAAAGTGCGTAACATCGAAATGAAAGGAACGGTAAAATGAAAAAATCACAAAGCAAAAAAGCCCTCGCCGCCCTGCTCGTCTCAGCGCTGGCGCTGTCGATTTTCGCGTGCGGCGGCGGAGGCGCCGGCGACTCGCCCGGCGCCTCCGTCTCGTCCGACGCGTCGGGTTCGCCGGGCGCTTCAACTGCGCCCGGCACCGAAAACCCGCCCGACGCGCCGACGAAGGATACGGTGACCATCGCGGTGACGCAGGACAGCGGCACGCTTGATCCAATGATAATATCCGGCAACGACATAGTGTACGCCGTGCATATGATTTACGACCAGTTGTGGTACATCGACGAAAACGGCGACGAAATTATGATGCTCGCCACAGAGAGGGAAAAAATAGACCAGCTGACATATCGCGTCAAACTGAGGGAGGACATAACTTTCACGAACGGAAACTCTTTCGAGTCTGACGACGTCTTGTTTTCGCTGGATCACGCGAATAAGAGGCCGGGACAGCCCGGTATATTGCCGCAGCTGGACGTGGACAGCTGCAAAATCGTCGACCCGTACACGATTGATCTGGTTTTCTCCGAGTACCTCACCACGTTAATGCAGTCCATAGGCGGACTCTGTATGCTCGACAAGCAGACGAGCGAGGCCGATCCCGAGACGCTGGCGACGCGCCCGGTCGGCACGGGTCCGTATATTCTGACGGAATACGTAGTAAACAGCCATTTGAATTTAACGCGCCGGGACGAGTATTGGGGGACCATGCCGGCCATAAAGAACTACAGCTTCGTCCAACTCAAGGAAGAATCCCAGCGCGTCAACGCGATCGAGACGGGCGAGGTCGATCTGGCTGACATCCCGTACCAGGACATAGAATATGTGAAATCGCTGCCGGGCGTCAGGGTCGATCAGACGCAGGGATTCATGGGATCCGCGCTCTACTTCAACATTTCGTCGTCTTCGATATTTTATGACGACCCGGACGCGCGCAGGGCCGTGGCGTACGCCGTGGACAGGGACGCGATCAACAACCTCGCCTACTCCGGCACGGGGACAAAACCGGCCGCGCCGGTTGACGGCACGGCGTCCGACGGCGACGGGCGCATGTTCGATATGGGGATATACGGGGACGACTACAAGCCTGAACTCGCCGCGGAGCTCGCCGAATCCTCCGGGCTCACGGGTAAGACTGTGCGGCTTATCAACAACGGCACTTCCGCCGCCGCGATGACGTCGGAGTTAATTCAGGCGGACTGCAAGAAAGTCGGCATCACGATTGACGTCATCTCGCTCGATATGGGTACGTGGGTGTCGTACCTGTTCGACGAGACGCAGTACGATATGTGCATTGACGGCGTCCCGCTGGCGCCCGCATCCTACGCCGGGTCGTACAGTTTCTGCTACTCCAGTATGGCGGCGGGCTCATACGCCAATTACGACTTCGACGGAAAGGAGAAGGCTTTTGCGGACCTCGCCCTAGCATTGAGCGACGACGACGTTCAGCGGCGCGTCGAATTAAATAACGAGATGGCAAAGATAAGCGCCGATGAAATGCTCTGGTACAATCTCGTGTCGCCGTCGAGCGCCTTGGGTATGGCCGCCGATCTGAAGGGGACTATCAGATCGGGGTACAACGTTCCGAGCCTTTACAGAAATCTGTCTTGGGGCTAAGAAACACTGAAACGAAAGGCGTGATCATAATATAATGGGAAAATCGTTGAAAAGAATACTTGCCGCCCTGCTCGTCTCAGCGCTGGCGCTGTCGATTTTCGCGTGCGGCGGCGGAGGCGGCGGCGACTCGCCCGACGCCTCGAACACATCCGACGCTTCAAGCGCGCCCGGCGCCACGAGTACGTCCGCCGCCGAAAACTCGCCCGGCGCCTCCGCGAGGGATACCGTGATCATAGCGGTGACGCAGGACAGCGGTACGCTCGATCCGACGCTCATATCCGGCAACGATATATTAAACGCCGTGCAATTGGTTTTCGACCAGCTGTGGTATATCGACGAAAACGGCGACGAAATTATGATGCTCGCCACGGAGAGGGAGAGATTAGACGAACTGACGTTCCGCGTCCATCTCAGAGAGGGCGTAACTTTCACAAACGGAAATACTTTTGAGGCGGACGACGTCTTGTTTTCGTTGGATCACGCGAATAACAGGTTCGGTCAGCCCGCGATTGTGCCTCTGCTCGATGTGGAAAACAGCAAAATCATTGACCCTCACACGATTGATCTTGTCTTTACGGAGTACCGGATCACCTTAATGCAGTCCATAGGCGGGCTGTGCATGTTTGACAAGCAGACGAGCGAAGCCGATCCCGAGACGATGTCGACGCGGCTGATCGGTACCGGCCCGTATATCATATCGGAGTACGTTGTGAACAGTCATCTGAATTTAACGCAGAAGGACGAATATTGGGGAACAAAGCCGGCCATAAAGAATTACAGCTTCGTCCAGCTCAAGGAAGAATCCCAGCGCGTCAACGCGATCGAGACAGGCGAGGTTGATGTGGCGGATATCCCGTATCAGGACATAGAGTATGTGAAATCGCTGCCGGGCGTCAAAGTCGATGAGGCGCCGTCATTTATGGGTTCGGGGCTGTATTTCAACATTGCGGAGTCCTCAATATTCCATGAGAATCCGGACGCGCGCAGGGCTGTGGCGTACGCCGTGGACAGAAACGCGATCAACAGTCTCGCCTACTCCGGCACGGGTACAATACCGAACGCGCCGGTTGACGGCACGGCGTCCGACGGCGACGGGCGCATGTCCGATATGGGAATATACGCGGACGACTACAAGCCGGAGTTCGCCGCGGAGCTTGCCGAATCCTCCGGGCTCACGGGTAAGACTGTGCGGCTTATCAACAACGGAAGCTCCGCCGCGGCGCTGACGAGCGAGCTGATTCAGGCGGATTGCAAAAAAGCCGGCATTACCGTCGAGGTCATCTCGCTCGATATGGGTACGTGGATCACGAATATGTACGACGAGACTTATTACGACATGTACATTGACGGCGTTCCCATCTCGCCCGATTCCTACTCGGGAACATACCTCTTCTGCTACGGATATATGGCCGCGATGTCGTATGTCAACTATAATTTTAACGGAAAAGACAAGGTGTGGGAGATTCTCGAAGCGGTGCTGGCCATCGACGACGTCGCCGAGCGCATCGAGATGAACAATGAGCTGGCAAGAATATGCGCGGACGATATGCTGTGGTTGAATCTGGTCTCTCCGTCGAGCGCATTGGGCATGGCCGCAGACCTGCAGGGCAGCGTAAGAAACGCGTACAACGTCGCAAACCTCTTCAGGAACTTGTATTGGGGCTAGGAAACATTCAATATTCGCTTGACGGCGGCGCATAACAGGTATACACTGGCGGCGTTGTGGTAATTACTGGCGGTTCGGATTCACTGTCTTTGCCCGGAAAAACGCGGCGGGTACAATATCTCATCCTCAACGAAAGCGATATTGCGGCAGATCGGCGTTCTCGAAGGGCGCAAATCCGGGAGAGTACGAAAACATACGGTCTTTGGCCCCATCGAACGAACTGCCTGAGTTCATCGACGACCGTCTCGAAGACGAGATCCGCCGCGCCATATTTCAGCGGCGCGTTTGCGGGATTGTCCCGGGGAATCGACGGCGGCGCGGCAAACGCTTCTGAAAGGAGTATTTTTTATGAGCAACGCGACACGCAAGTATCCGCACGTCTTCGCGCCGATTAAGGTGCGCGGGGCGTACTACAAGAATCGCCTGTGCCAGTCGACGCCCGGAGCGGGCGGAGGCGGAGATGAGAACGGTTTTCTAACACAGCGTACGCTCGAGTATTTCCGCCCGGTCGCGAGAGGCGGAGCGGCGGTAGTTACCGTCGGCAACTGTTCGATAGACACCACCGAATGTTACGACGAGGGCAACCAGATAGACCTGCGCGACGACGGTATTATACCCACCTTGATGATGTTTAAGGATATGTGCGACACATACGGCGCCATAGGACAGATTGAAATCAACCACAACGGCGCGTTTCAGGGTAACGTATCAGGAACTATAGCGGGTGAGACCGGTTGGGGGCCCAGCGCGATTATCACCGAGGCGGAACTTGTCCGCGCGAAACAGGCAAACCGTGAACCAATCCCGACCCGCGAGATGAGCAAAGAGAAGATAAGAGAGACTGTCAGGAAGTTTGCGGACGCCGCCGGACGCTGCGCCAAAGCCGGCATGAAGACCGTGCAGTTTCACGGCGCTCATGGCAATCTGCTCGCGCAATTTCTAAGTCCGTATTTCAATAAGCGCTCCGACGAGTACGGCGGCAGCGTTGAGAATCGCTCCCGCTTTGCCCGCGAGGTGCTTGACGCCGTCAGAGAGACAATCGGCGAGGACGTGGTTATCGAGTATCGCATGTCCTCCGAGGAACACGCGGAGGGTTTCGCCCATTTCCCGGAAATCCTTGAGTTTGTCGGTTATATAAAGGACAAGATTGACATCCTCATGGTGAGCGGCGGACTGCACGATACGCAGGGCGTCCCCGAGCGTATGCAGCCTATGGTTCCGCCGTATACGTTTCCGCAGATGATCAATGTCGAACGCGCCGGGATAATCAAGAAAACGTACCCCGGGCTGCTGGTTAACGTAGTCGGCGGCATAAAAAATCCGGCGCAGGCGGAAGAGATAATAGCGGGCGGCAAAGCCGATTTCGTCAGCTTTATGCGCGCGCTGATAGCAGATCCGGAGATGCCGCGCAAATACGCCTCCGGGCGCGAATGGGAGCATATGCCTTGTCTGCGATGCACTTGTATGAGGTTTGACCGGAAGACAGGGCGATTTACGGGGCCGTGTTCCGTCAACCCGATGGCAAATTATTTGAGCCCGTTTTACAGCGGCCCGAATCCGTATCCCGAGCTCACCGCGCCGGCCGCGCCGGTGAAGAAGAGTGTCGCCGTCGTCGGCGGCGGACCCGCGGGAATCCAAGCGATGAAGACGCTCCTTGAGCGCGGCCACGACGTCACGCTCTATGAGAGATCTCCGGAGATAGGCGGGCAAGTCATAAAGGCGGCTATTCCCGGTTTCAAGACGGATATGCGCGAATATCTGAGCTATCTGCGGGAATTCGCCAAACACTCCCGCGCGCGCGTGCTTACGGAAACCGAGGCCACACCCGAACTTGTCGCTGCGGAAAATTACGACGCCGTGATTGTCGCGCTGGGCGCGACGTATTTTGTTCCGAAAATACCGGGAATCGAAAAAGCGAGGTGGGCGCCGGACGTCCTGCCGTCCGAACTGCCGCCGGGCGCGAGCGTAATCATAATAGGAGCCGGCGCGGTCGGGCTTGAAGCCGCGGTGGAGCTCGCGAAGGACGGAAAGAAAGTTACCGTGCTCGAGATGGCGGAGACCCACGGTTTGACAGACGTCGGCGGTCTTGCCGGCGGCGGAGAAATTCTGAAATGGTGCGATCTGTACGGTGTCGATATCAAGTACAACGCGCGGTTGTCGCGCGTTGGGGATAAGACCGCGGAGTACGTCATGGAGAGCAAAACCCTCACTTTGCCGTACGACGCCGCTCTGCTCGCCGCGGGGATGACGCCGCTGTCCGACGAGGCCGAGGCGTTCCGCGCCGCCGCTCCGAATACGGAGGTCTACCTCGCCGGGGACTGTCGGGAGGCCGGCGACATCCGCGACGCGACGCGTACCGCGTTCGATATCTGCCGGGAACTTTAAATTCGGAGCGCGGCAGCTCAAAAATTGTCGTATTTCGGGAACGTGGCACGCGCGCGGTTATCGGGGCGCCGGGGAAATTGTGTTCCTCCGCCGTGTTCCCGGCAATCCGCGCAATTGTCAGCAACAGCACCCGTCGCCGCACAGCATGTCGCGCGCGTCTACTCCGCGCCCGGCGGCGCGGTTGATAATCGTTATAAGTTCACGGTATCCGCCTTGCGCAAGTACGGCGGCCGTTTTGTCGCAGACTTCAAGCGGTTCGCCGAGACGATAGGTATGTCCGTCGTCGTCTTCAATTTCAAGAAAGCCGCCTGTGAGTACGGCAAAGCTGCCGGTATACTTGCAGGTTGTCCGCTCCGGCGGAATGCTTGCGGTCGGGGCGTTTGTCTCAAAGCTGAAATGTGGAGCGCAGTACGGCAAACACAGCATCTCCGCCGCTTCGGCGCTGACGGTTTGCGTCTCGCCGCGTTTGAACTCTCCGAATTCAGTCGCCGCGCGGAGCATCGGTCCCGTCAGCGTTACCGCTTTTGGTTTTTCGTCCCGCGCCGGTGTTGTTTTGTGCGCCGTCACGGTGGCCGAAACGAAGTCGAGTCCGTCGATTCGGGCGTAACCCCTGACGTTTACCGCGCCAAATCCGCGCAGCCCGGCGTTTCGGGTAAGCGCCGCGAACACTTTGAACTCCATCGCGCCCCCGATGCAACGCGAAATCATTTCCCGGTCGCCGCGTATGTAGTTCGGCACAGACTGGAACGCGGCAATGTCTGATATTACGAAACAACCTCCGGATTTCAGCACTCGGTATATTTCCGCGAACGCCGCCGCCTTATCGCTTGCGAGATTGAGCGCGCAGTTGGAAATCACAACGTCGACGGAACTGTCATCAAGCGGCAGTTTCTCGAAATCCGTCTCGATAAACCGCATATTCGCGCGGGCGTTGCGCCGCGCTATCGCAAGCGCCTCCGGCGTGAAGTCAACGCCGACGACATTTCCGGTTGCGCCGACCGATTCCGCCGCGAGAAAGCAGTCCGTCCCCGCGCCGCAACCGAGGTCAAGCACCGTCATGCCGGGCCTGATAGACGCGCGCGCCGCATCTATCGGACTTCCGCAGCCCTGCTTCGCGCTGCGGACCTCCTCCGGCACGGCGTGTAAATCCCCGTAGGCGTCTGTGGAGCACAGCGCCTCGCCGCCAACGTACGCGGCGGCGTATGCGTTTTGTACTTCGTTCATTGCAAAATCTCTCCATTCTGTCCTGCCTTGCGTCCATTCGCGCGTTCACGTATTTCAGCCATGCGCTCCGGCGTCAAGGCGTAGTGCCGAAGCGCGATAATATTTACGCACCACCCCAGCAGAGGCAATCCGCACCAACATATCATCGCGACGCGAAACAGCGCTACCGACCCCGGAGTCGTCAC
>JAITKI010000024.1 GCA_031278515.1 Oscillospiraceae bacterium
GATATGAACGACAGCATTCTGGCGGCGATAGGCGGCGCGATTGCGTGGCTGTTTATACCGCTCGGCTGGGGGGATTGGAAATCGGCCGTCGCCGCGATAACTGGTTTGATAGCGAAAGAAAATGTCGTGGGAACCTTTGGGATTCTGTTCGGTTTCGCGGAAGTGGCCGAGGACGGCGCGGAGATGTGGGGCTCTCTCGCGTCAAGCATGACCGCGCTCGCGGCGTATTCGTTTTTGGTGTTCAACTTGCTCTGCGCCCCGTGTTTCGCGGCGATGGGCGCTATCAAGCGGGAGATGAACAACGTCAAATGGTTCTGGATTGCGATTGGCTATCAGTGCGGTTTTGCGTACGTCGTATCGCTGTGCGTATACCAGCTCTGTATGTTGTTCACGGCGGGAAGTTTCGGAATCGGCACTGTCGCGGCCCTCGTCTTAACGGCGGCGTTCCTGTTCTTGCTGTTCCGCCCGATGAAAAAGGCGGCGGCGGAAGCGCTGCCGAGCATTGCGGCCGTCAGGTCGTAGCGCGGAGGAGGGATTTCCATGTTGTCGTTTTTTGTGGAGAATATCGGGACAATTTTGACAGGCATTGTTCTGCTCGGCGTCGTGGCGCTGATCGTGAGGAAAATTGTGAGAGACAGACGAAAAAATGTCGGCTGCGGATGCGGTTGTTCGGGCTGCGACGGAGCGCGCGACGGGCAGAAAGAGTGAGGTAGAGGCGAGTTCATTTTTCTGTCGCAAACGTACTTTGGCGGTCGTTTCGCTTGCGAAACGACCGCCAAAACGCGTTTTTCGGCTTCTCCGGAGCGCGGCGAACGGAGGTCAAAATCGCAGCAGATCCGCGTAATGCTCTCCGTCTCCGACTTTTCCGGCTGCGGAGAGGGACATGAGGGAGCTGTCGAAAATCTCGGCGGCAAGCTCTCGCACGTCGCCGGCTGTGACAGCTTCGTAGGCGGCGACGACCTCGTCCGCTTCCTGGACACGGCCGAAATACAGTTCGCCGCGCGCGAGCCGGTTCATGCGCGTCACGGTGGATTCGAGCCCGAGCAGTATATTCGTCCTGACTTGCTCGCGCGCGCGGGAGAGCTCGTCGTCCGTCACGCCGCGGGATACGAGCTTGCCGAGTTCGTCGGCGATGAGACTCAGCGCGTCGTCCTGCGTCCTGCTTCCCAGGGCGGTACATATGGAGAAAAGGCCCGTGTCGCGAAAGCTGGACACCTGCGTGTATATGCCGTAGCACAGCCCGCGCGCCTCCCTGACGGACTGAAAGAGACGGGAGGACATGCCGCCGCCGAGAATATCGGACAGGAGCTGCGTGGCGTACCGCCTGTCGTCCGTAACGCGCGCGCACGGAAACGAGACGCAAAAGTGGTTCTGCTCGATATTCTTTCGCTTCACCGTGATCGACGGCGTGTAGCGCGCGGCCTTCAGAGGCGCGTTCCCGCCCGGCGCGAAAGCCGAGAACACCTTCGCCGCGTATTCCGCGTCGCCGCGGGCGTATCCCCCCGCGAGCGCTATGACGACGTCGCCGCCGCGGTACACGCGGGCCATGCGGTCGCGGAGGAACTGCCCGTCCATCCTCGACAGGGTGGAGCGCTTGCCGAGTATCGGGCGCGCCAGCCCGTTCCCGCGAAAGACGGCGGAAAACATCCTGTCGGACACGACGTCCTCCGGCGCGTCCTCATACATGTCGATCTCCTCGAGTATGACGCCGCGCTCATTGACCACGTCGTCCTCGTCGAAGTTTGAATTGAACAGCATATCGCCGAATATGTCGGCGAGCTGACGCAGACGCGAGTCGAGCGTTCTGCCGTGAAAACAGGTGTATTCTCTGGAGGTAAACGCGTCCACCTGGCCGCCCAGCTCGTCGAGACGCGCGGCCAGCTGGGACGCCGTGCGGCTCCGGGTACCCTTGAACACCATGTGCTCAATGAAATGCGCCGCGCCCGATTCTGCGGCGCTCTCGTGCCGTGAGCCAGAAGCTATCCACACGCCGAGGGCCGCCGAACGCGCGCCGGGGACGCGCTCGCGCAGTATGCGCGCGCCGTTCGGCAGA
Organism: Oscillospiraceae bacterium; assembly: GCA_031278515.1. Taxonomy (GTDB): domain Bacteria; phylum Bacillota; class Clostridia; order Oscillospirales; family Oscillospiraceae; genus JAISBX01. The sequence goes on from JAITKI010000024.1 coordinate 2,054, forward strand.
GTCAGTTTTACATAAGGCATGTATCGGGTCTACGGCCTGTCGATCGGTAGTCCTTGCGACTGGCGCTCGCGGATGGCGTCCTTGCGGGAGAGATTCACTCTGCCGCGGTCGTCGATCTCCGTCACCTTGACCCACGTCATGTCGCCCTCGTTCAATACATCCTCCACTCTCTCAACGCGCCGGTTCTCGAGCTTTGAGATGTGGACCATGCCGTCCTTGCCGGGTACGAGTTCCACGAACGCGCCGATCGTGATGACGCGCACGACCTTGCCGTAGTAGAGCGCGCCCACCTCGGGTACAAAGACAATGTCGTCTATTATCTTTTTAGCCGCGCGGCACGCCTCTATGTCGGTGGAGGCTATAAAGATGCTGCCGTCGTCCTCTATGTCTATCTTGACGCCCGTATCGGCGCAGATTTTCTGTACGACCTTGCCTCCGGAGCCTATGACCTCGCGTATCTTGTCGGGATTTATCTTCACGATTATCATCTTGGGCGCGGTCGGGGCGAGTTCCGCGCGCGGCTCGGCGATGACGGGGAGCATTATCTCGTCGAGTATCTGTATGCGCGCCTCGCGGGTCATCTCAAACGCGGATTTTATGACGTCGGGTATGAGTCCGTCGTTTTTCAAGTCCATCTGTATGGCGGTTATTCCTTTTTTTGTTCCGCCGACTTTGAAGTCCATCTCGCCGTGAAAATCCTCGACGCCCTGGATGTCTATGAATGTCGTCCAGTCGCCGCCATCCGTTATGAGACCGCAGGATATTCCGGCTACGGGCGCCTTAATCGGTATGCCGGCGTCCATGAGAGCCAGGGTCGAGCCGCATATCGAACCCTGTGAGGTTGAGCCGTTTGACGAGAGTACCTCGGACACCACCCGGATGGCGTATGGGAATTCGTCTATGCTCGGCAGCACGGGCTCCAGCGCCTTCTCGGCGAGCGCGCCGTGGCCGTACTCGCGCCTGGATGTCGAGCGGCTGCCGCGCGCCTCCCCAACGGAGAATGAGGGGAAGTTGTAGTGGTGCATGTACCGCTTGGACTCCTCCTCATAGATGGTATCCAGCTTCTGGATGCTCGATATCGTACTCAGCGTAGCCACGGACAGCACCTGCGTCTGGCCGCGCGTGAACAGTCCCGAGCCGTGTACGCGCGGCACGAGACCCACCTCCGCGCACATCGGGCGTATTTCGTCCATAGCCCGCCCGTCCACGCGCTTGCCGGCGAGCAGCCACGCCTTGACTACTTTTTTCTGTATCCTGTAAGTTATCTCCTCAAGCTGGGCCGTTATCTCCGGATACTGCTCGCCGAACTCGTCGAGCATACGCGCGACGACGGCGTTGTAGCGCTCCTCGCGCACGTTCTTGTCGTCTGTGTCCATGCAGAACCTGACGTCCTCAAGGTATTTCTCGGTGATCTTCCCGAAAAGTTCCTCGTTGAAAGACGCCTTGGCGTAATCGAACTTGGGCTTGCCTATCTCGCTCACCATGCGCTCGATGAGCGCGACGACGAGCTTGATTTCTTCATGAGCTCTCATGATACCGTCGAACATCACGTCCTCGGGTATCTCCTTTGCCGCCGCCTCTATCATGACTATTTTGGAAGCGGTCGCCGCTATCGTGCAGTACATCTCAGACTCGGCGCGCTCGTCAGACGTCGGGTTTATTAGGAATTTTCCGTCGAGATATCCGAGTCCCACGCCCGCTATCGGCCCTCCGCACGGTATGTCGGAGATCGCCACGGCGGCCGACGCGCCTATCATCGCCGCTATTTCGGGAGAGCAGTCGTGGTCGACCGACAGGATGGTACACGTGATGACGACGTCGTTGCGCAGGTCGGACGGAAACAGAGGGCGCATCGGCCTGTCGATCATGCGGGCGGCCAGCACGGCGCGCTCGGACGGGCGTCCCTCCCTGCGCAGGAAGCCGCCCGGTATACGCCCTACGGCGTACAGCTTTTCCTCGAAATCCACGGAGAGCGGGAAGTAGTCTATCCCGTCCCTCGGCCGCGACGACGCCGCCGCCGCGGCGAGCACCGTCGTATCGCCGTATCGGACGAGCACGGCGCCGTTGGCAAGCTCGGCGAGCTTGCCCGTCTCGAGAGTGAGCGGGCGTCCCGCGAGTGTCATGGCGTATTTTTTTTCGTTTGAGAACTGTCTGCGTGAAATTATCATATTGCTGCTCCTTTCAATTTCCGGAGCGCACGGTCTCTTAGCACTTGAAAATACGTCCGAGCGGCGCCGGGGCGCATTTTCAACTGCTATGGGACCATATGCCCCGCGCTCTGTGTGAGGGCGCCGACGGCCCGGAAGAGAAACCCGGACGCGTAAACGCCGCGGCCGGGTTTCACCGCCGAGCTACTTTCTTATGCCCAGTTTCGCGATACACGTTCTGTATCGCCCGATGTCCTTCTTCGCCAGATAGTCCAGCAGACTGCGTCTGTGACCTATCATCTTGAAAAGACCGAGACGGCTGTGGTTGTCTTTCTTGTGGATCTTGAGGTGTTCGGTGAGCTGTGAGATACGCTCGGTGAGTATCGCGATTTGGACCTCCGGCGAGCCGGTGTCGGTCCCGTGCGTGCGGTTTCCCTCGATTACCGCAGTCTTCTGCTCCTTTGTTATCATGCCGTTATACTTTCCTTCCTTTTCTTTTCGCGGCGCCGCGCACGCGCGCGGCGCAACATTCCGCGTCCCGGTATAGGGCGGGAAAGATACCGAAATGTTTGTCCGGCTTTGTCCCGAAACCGAGAGCGCGAAACTCACGCCGTACATATTAACACATCGTTTCGCGGTTGTAAAGAGGCGTAATCAATGAATATTTTCGTTTGCGGCGTCACACGCGCCTTGACACGTCCGCGGCGTCATGCTAAAATCAAATCGGAAATTTTGAGCGAATCGGGAGTGTTGTATGGAAGTATCTGTCAAACCGGCGAGGGCGCGCGAGCTGATTTTAGGGATACCGCCGCGCGTTATGGAGCGAGAATACGTATCGCTTGGACAAGCGTATGGGCGCGTGCTGGCGCGTGACGTGACGGCGGAGATACCCGTGCCGCCGTTCGACCGCAGCCTGTACGACGGGTACGCGCTGATGAGCGCCGACATCGCCGGGGCGTCCGCGGACAGCCCCGCGACGCTCGACGTTATCGGCGAAATACCTGCCGGCAGCGCGCCGCAGACCGGGATAGCGCGCGGACAGGCCATGAAAATACTGACGGGCGCGCCTATACCGCAGGGCGCGGACGCGGTGGTGAAAAACGAGACGACGCGCGTATCCGGGGACGTCGTCAGCGTGCTTGCGCCGGCGCGTCCGGGCGGCGGCGTCGCGCGTGCCGGGGCGCGCGTGAAACCGGGCGCGGCGGCGGCGCACGCGGGCGACGTCATATCCCCTGAAACGGCGGGACTGCTGGCCAGTCTCGGTCTCACCGGGGCGGAAGTGTTCAGGCGTCCCGCCGCCGCGATAATCAATACGGGATCGGAGCTTGTGGAGCCGGGGGCGCCGCTGCCGCCCGCCAAGATATACAGTTCGAGCGCCGTGATGATAATAGGTATGCTGCGGGAGCTGGGAGTGGACGGGTATAACGCCGGAATCGTGCGCGACAGTCCGGACGAGATAGCAAGCGCGATATCGGAACACGCGTCTCGCTGCGACGTCGTGATAACGACGGGCGGCGCGTCGTCGGGCGACTACGATTTCGCGCTGGACGCGGCCCGCAGGTTGGGGGCGAAAGCGCTCTTCTGGAAGACCGGCGCGATGCCGGGCGGCGCGATGCTGGCGTCCGACTACGGCGGCAAGTTGATACTGGCGCTCTCCGGCAGTCCGGGCGCGGCCGCCCTCGGTCTCACGCGAATAGCGGCGCCGTTTTTGCTGAGACTGACCGGACGCGGCGCGCACGGATGTACGACGTGATAGTGGTCGGTGCGGGCGCCGCGGGTCTGTTCGCGTCCGCCACGGCCGGCGCCAGAGGCCTGGGCGTCCTGCTGTACGAGCGCAACGGGCGCGTGGGCAAAAAACTGCGGATAACGGGGAAGGGCAGATGCAACCTGACTAACAACTGTCGGGCGGAAGAGGTTTTGGAAAACATCACGAGCGGCGGCCGCTTTCTGCGCAGCGCGCTTTGCGGTTTTACTCCGGGCGACACTATGGAGGCGTTTGAATCGTTTGGCGTGCCGCTCAAGACGGAGCGGGGAGGCAGGGTGTTTCCGGCGTCGGACAGGGCGGAGGACGTCGCCGACGCGCTGTTGCGTCGCGCGCTTGACTGCGGAGTCGAGCTCAGGCGCGGCCGCGTGACAGATGTCGAAGTCTCCGGGGGCGCGGTGTCCGAAGTCGTTGCGGGAGACGTAAGGGAGCGTTGCCGTGCCGTGATACTGTGTACAGGCGGCATGTCGTATCCCGGTACCGGCTCGACGGGGGACGGGTACGACATCGCCCGGCGGCTGGGACATACGGTTAGCCCCCTTCGCCCGTCGCTCGTCCCGCTCACGGCGCGGGGCGGCGTGTGCGCCGAACTGAGCGGACTCACGCTGCGCAACGTGCGTCTGCGCGTATACGGCGGGAACGGCGGCGGGAAAAAGCCGCAGTTCGACGGCTTCGGCGAACTGCTGTTTACGCACTTTGGCATATCCGGTCCGCTCTCGCTTTCCGCCAGCGCGCTCATGCGGGAGCGCGGCGCCGCCGGTTACAGGGCTGTGATAGATTTGAAACCCGCGCTGGATGAGGACGTCCTCGACGCGCGCATTGTCAGGGATTTCAGAAAATTTTCCAATAAAAACTTTTCAAACGCGCTTTGCGATCTCGTGCCGGGCCGGCTGGCGCCCGTTATAGTGGGACTGTCGGGAATACCCCCCGACGCGAAGGCGCACTCCGTGACGCGCGAACAGCGGGCGGCGCTGCGCGGGCTGCTCAAACGCTTCACGCTCGAAATAACGGGCGCGCGCCCGATAGAAGAGGCGGTCGTAACGGCGGGCGGCGTGAGTCCGCGCGAGATCGATCCGAAGACCATGCGGTCAAAGCTCGTGCGCGGACTGCACTTCGCAGGAGAGATAATCGACGCGGACGCGTATACGGGCGGCTTCAATCTGCAAATAGCCTGGTCGACGGCTTACGCTGCGGGGCGATACGCGCTGACGGGCGAGAGGGAAGTTTGAGCGCGTTTTGCGCCGAAGTAAAGCGAAAGGCACGGTCATGTTGAGGTATGGAAGAGAGAAGTGTGGCGATAGACGGACCGTCGGGCGCGGGTAAGAGTACGCTCGCGCGAATGGCGGCGGGACGCTTTGGGCTTATCCATGTGGATACGGGCGCGCTGTACAGGTGCGTCGGGCTTTACGCGCTCAGACGCGGCGTCAGTTCCAAAGACGCGGCGGGAGTTACGTCCCTGCTCCCCGAGATAGATATCGGGATGCGCCACGGCGGAGACGGCGTCCAGCGCATGTTCATAAACGGCGGCGATGTGACAGACGACATACGCCTGCCGGAGACGTCGCTCTGCGCGTCCGACGTCTCCGCGCTGCCGTCTGTGCGCGCCTTTCTGCTCGATATGCAAAAGGAGATGGCGAACAAATACGACATCATAATGGACGGGCGCGATATCGGCACCGTCGTCATGCCGGGCGCCGGCTTGAAAGTATTTCTGACAGCGCCTCCGGAGATACGCGCGGAGCGGAGATACAGGGAACTGCTCGGCAAGGCTGTTGACACCACGTTCGAGGAGGTGCTGCGCGACATGGAGCTTAGGGACCGTAACGACAGCTCGCGCGAGGCGGCCCCGCTGACGACAGCCGGAGACGCCGTCGTCGTCGATACGGCGCGGATAGGGCTGGAGGACAGCTTCGATCTGCTGTGTTCCATCATAAGCGAGAGGTTCGGGCTGTGACCGGCGCGCGGCGTTTTTACAGGCGCGCGTACGTTATCATACGGTTTTTGCTCGGGATATTTTTTCGGTTTGAAATAACGGGCGGGGAAAATATACCGCGCGGCGCGGCGCTGGTGTGCGCGAACCACTCCGACTGGCTAGACCCCATACTTCTCGAATTCGCGTTCGGCAGGGAAGATCAGGTACACATAATGGGGAAGGTAGAGCTGTTCCGCGTACCCGTGCTGTCGTGGTTCATACGAAATCTCGGGATGATATCGGTGGACAGGGACGCCGCCGACGTCTCCGCCATGCGTCTGTCGCTGCAATATCTGAAAAACGGCGAAAAGGTGGCGATATTTCCGGAGGGACGCCGCGTTTCGGAGGATGAGACGACCGCCGCCAAAAACGGGGCGGTATGGCTCGCCGAACGGGCGAACGCGCCTATACTGCCCATGTATATACAGCGAAAAAAGCCGCTGTTCGGCAGGGTCAGGCTCGTCGTGGGCAGTCCGTACACGGTGGGCGGCGGAGAGCGGCGGATGAGCGCCGGCGATCGCGGGGATCTGGCCGCCCGGCTTATGGACAAGATCGCGGCTCTCAAACCGGCGTGAGACTCACGCTGGCGAGGACGGCCGGCTTCTGCTACGGGGTCCGGCGGGCGGTGGAGATGTGCGAACGGGCGGCGCGGGAGCGGCCCGGCACCGTCATGCTGGGATATGTCATACACAACGGCGGCGTTATAGCGCGTCTTGAGGCGATGGGGGTCAAGGTCGTCGGCGACGCGCGGGACGCGCCGCCGGGGGCGCCGGTCGTCATACGCTCGCACGGCGCGGGCAGGGATGAGTACGCCGCGCTGCGCTCGCGCGGCGCGGAGATAATCGACGCGACATGTCCCAACGTGGCGCGGATCCACAGCATCGTCCGCGGGGAGGCCGGGCGGGGACGCCTGCCCGTGATAATAGGGCGGCGCGAGCATCCGGAGGTTGCGGCCATTGCCGGTTGGTGCGAGCGGTACGCGACGCTGCAATCGCCCGACGAGTTGACAGACTGGCTGGACGCGGCGCCGGAGAACAGGCGCAGGGCGCTATCGGTGGTTTTTCAGACTACCGTGACGCGCGAGCTTTTTTCGCGCTGTAGTGATATCATAAAAAAAGAGTGTACAAACTACAAAATTTTTGATACAATATGCATCGCTACATGCGAGCGGCAGCGAGAGGCGGCCGGTCTCGCCGAAGACTCGGACGCGATGATCGTGATCGGCGGAAGAGACAGCGAGAACAGCCGCAGACTTGTGGAGATATGCGGGGCGAAATGCGCGCGCACAGTCTTTATCGAAACTGCCGGGGAGCTGGACGCGGCGGCGTTCGCGGACTGCGATGCAGTCGGGATCACCGCCGGGGCTTCAACTCCGGCGTGTAATATTAAGGAGGTCATTCAAAAGATGAGCGAGGAGTTGAGGTTGGACGGGATCCCCGAGGGATCGGAGATCCCGCCGACCGCGGAAGATACGGACGGAGCCGCGAGCGATCCGGACGGCGGGGCCGGGCGGGACGTGGAGATCGGGGCGGAGTCCGCGACGCCGCCCGGGGGCGAATTTGAGGTTGCGGGAGCGGCGGACGCCGCCGGAGGGATCGCCGGGATCGCGGTTCCGGACGCGCCGGAGGGTGCGCCTACGGAATCCGCCGAGCCTGTGGAACCCGCCGAGCCTGTGGAATCCGTCGGGTCTGCGGAACCCGCCGAGCCTGCGGAACCCGCCGAGCCTGTGGAATCCGCCGGGCCTGTGGAACCCGCCGAGTCTGCGGAACCCGCCGAGTCTGCGGATCCCGTCGAATCCGACGGGATCGGGACGCCCGACATTGATTCCGAAGCGGTCTTTAAGGAAATGCTCGAAAAGTCCATAAAGACGATACATACGGGTCAGCGCGTCAAGGGGACGATTATAGCCGTCACGGCCACGGAGGTGACAGTCGATCTCGGGACGAAGCAATCCGCGTATATTCCCATAGCGGACCTGACAGAGGGGGCGGAAGAAGGCGCGGAGGAGCACGTAAAAATCGGGGACGAGATCGAGGTGTTCGTGGCGAGGGTGAACGATATCGAGGGTACCGTTATGCTCTCGAGGAAACGTCTGAACGCCATAAAGAACTGGGAGGCGATAGAAGCCGCGTGCGCGGACAAAACCATCGTAGAGGGCAACGTGACGGAGGACAACTCCGGCGGCATCGTGGTGTCGGTCAAGGGTGTGCGCGTGTTTGTGCCGGCATCTCATACCGGTGTTCCTAGGGAGACTCCGTTGTCAACGCTCGTCAACACCAAAGTCCGGCTGATTGTGACGGAGGCCGACGCGGACAGGAGGCGGGTCGTCGGTTCCATCCGCGCGGCGGAGCGCGCCGTGAAGCGCGCGCTTGCGGCGGTGCTGTGGAGGGAAATAGAGCCGGGAAAACAATATACGGGCACGGTGCGCTCTCTGACGCCGTTCGGAGCGTTTGTCGATATAGGCGGAGCGGACGGACTGCTGCACGTCTCTGAGATGAGTTGGAAGCATGTGCGGAAGCCGGAGGACATCATGTCGGTAGGCGACAAGATAGAAGTCACGGTCATATCGGCCGACGCCGAGAAGAAGAAAATATCCCTGCGTTACAGGAAAGATGAGGACAATCCGTGGGTGAAGTTTTTGGCGGCCTACTCCGTGGGAGACGTCGTGAGCGTGAAGATAGTGAAGATCTTGGAGTACGGAGCGTTTGCGGAGATCATGCCGGATGTGGACGGACTCATCCACATATCGCAGATATCGGATCAGAGGGTAGACTTTGTGGGCGGCGCGCTGTCCGTGGGGCAGGTGGTTGACGCGAAGATTATCGGCGTGGAGGATGAGCGCAAGCGAATATCGCTGAGTATACGCGCGCTCCTTGAGGAACAGTTGCCGGAGGACGGCGGGGAGGATGAGCCGGAGGCGGAGGACGACAGGATTCCCGTCGTGGTGTATGACACGAGCAACCCGCCGGCGGGCGCCGGAGATTACGGCGGCGCCCCGGACGAGAGCGGGGAAGATGGCGCCGGCGGGGACGCGGTGCCGGAGGAGGTATAGGATCGGTGTGTGGGGAAAGTTTAAATGTTTAGTATAGGCGACATGATAGCCCATCCGCTGCACGGGGCGGGCGTCATCGACAGTATAGTGAGCCGCGAGATAAACGGATGCGTGCGGCAGTATTACGTACTTAAAATGCCCGTCGGGGCGATGGACGTGATGATACCTACTGAGTCGAGCGATATGATAGGCGTGCGCCCGATTATCGGGAGCGATGAGGCTGAGTCGCTTATGGATGCGATACCGGATATCGATATCGAAATCACGTCGAACTGGAGCAGACGCTACCGCGAGAATATGGAGCGGCTGAGAAGCGGAAATCTGCTCGAGGTCGCCCGCGTGATAAAAAGCCTGACTATGCGCGATGTGGAACGCGGGTTGTCCGCGGGCGACCGCAAGATGCTGACGTCGGCAAAGCAGATACTTATATCGGAGCTGGTCTTGTCGCAGCAGACGAGCTATGAGGAAGTGGAGACGCGCGTGAACGCGGCGATGGCCTAGGGTCGCCGAACGCAGGAAATCCGGGGTGAGCTGATGGCGTTGTTTTCGCGCCGCGCGCGGTGTTCGGCGGTGATAGCCGCGGGCGGCGTCTCCGGCAGGATGGGCGGGACGGACAAGCTGTTCGCGGAGCTCGAGGGCTTGCCCGTTCTGGCGCGGTCGGTTATGGCGTTCGCGGACTGCGGGTGCGTAGACGAACTGATAGTCGCAATCAGGCGCGAGTCGATCGGACGCGCGGCGGAGTTGTGCGCGAGGTACGCCGGGAACGCCGATATAAAGGTGATAGAGGGCGGGGATACGCGCGCGCGCTCCGTGTACAACGGCGTGTTCGCGGCGTCCCCGCGTTCCGGTCTTATCGCCGTGCACGACGGCGCGCGCCCGTTTATATCCGCCGAGCTGATAATAAAATCAATAAGCGCCGCCCGCGCTCACGGCGCGGCGGCGCTCGCGGTTCCTGTCGCGGCGACGATAAAGACGGTGGAGCGCGGCGTGGTGTCCGGAACCGTGGACAGGAAGGGCCTGCATGAGGCGCAGACGCCGCAGGTGTTCAGGTCGGAGATAATAAAGGCGGCGCTGACGGACGCGCTGAGGAGGTCGCTTGACGTGACCGACGACTGCATGGCGGTGGAGGCGATGGGTTTTCCGGTGCGTATCGTGACGGGCGACAGGCGCAATATCAAGATAACCACGCGCGAGGACATGGATATCGCGCGCATGATAGCGGCGGGGATGGGGCGCCCGGCGCGATGAGAGGGGAGACGGAGACGGCGCGATGAGGATAGGGTGCGGCTACGACGTCCACCGGATGAAGGCGGGGCGCGCGTGTGTGCTGTGCGGCGTGCGGATTCCGGGCGACACCGGGCCGGACGGGCATTCCGACGCCGACGCGCCCGTCCACGCGCTCGCGGACGCCATCCTGGGGGCGGCCGCTCTCGGGGATATAGGAACACATTTTCCGGACTGCGACGCGAGGTGGAAAGACGCCGACAGCATCGTCCTGCTGGAAACAGTATGGCGCAAGGCGTCCGCTCTCGGATACGCCCTCGGGAACGCCGATATCACGATAATCCTGGAGCGCCCGCGCGTCGCGCCGTATATCGCGCGTATGCGAGAGCGCATAGCCGGCGCGCTGAACGTCGGCGTTGACCGCGTTAGCGTGAAGGCGACGACGGAGGAAGGGCTCGGACTCACTGGCGGAGGGCTTGCGGTCGCCGCGTCCGCCGTCGTACTTTTGGAGGAGGCTGCGAGATGAAAATTGCCGTGCGCTATCACTCGGATTCGGGTAACACGAAAAAAGTGGCGGAGGCGGTCGCGCTCGCCGTGGGGGTGAAGGCGGAGACGACGTCGTACCCCGTGGACGACGTCGATCTGCTGTTTATCGGCTCGCCAATCCACGCGGGGAAGCTGCCGTATGAGATAACGGAGTTTTTCAGCGAGGTGGGACCCGCGAAAGTCAAAAAGGTAGCCGTATTTGGCACGTCCATGAGCGGAAAGTCGCCCGCGCCGCTCTTTGACGGCATAGTCAGGCCGCGCGGAATACAGATGGTCGGGGAGAGTTACGCGTGTCCCGGCAAGTATCTGATATTCAAGCGCGGCAGACCGAACGACGACGATCTGGCCGCCGCGGCCGAGTTCGCGAAAAAAATCGCGGCGGCGATTGACGAAAAATGATTCCCCGGCCCTTATAGATCCAGCGCCGCGTGGTAGCCGCGGAAGACGGCCTCGCGGATGTTTTTCACGGACACGCAGTCGCCGACGAACGCAGTCTCCGGCGCGAGCGAGCGCAGCGCGTCGGCCGCGGCGAGGCGCGGCTTCATGCCGGCGGCGATTATGACGGCGTCCACCTCGAACAACACGCGTACGCCGCGCTGTGCGTCGGCGTGCAGTCCGCGCGCCGACACGGCCGTCGCGCGCATGTTGGCGCGCATTTTGATGTGGTAATCCTCATCAAGAATCCGCAGCAGTATTGGTCTGTGCCTGGGGTTTGCGTCCGGCGCGAACTCCGGCCCCATCTCGACGAGCGTGGCGTGGCGGCCTGTCAGCGCCAGATTGAGGGCGCTCTCACAGCCGGCGAGTCCGCCGCCGAGCACTGCCACGGCCTCTCCGAGCTTGGAGATAACGTCGGGCAGTTCGCTCGCGGTGAACACATTGGCGCCGTCCGCGCCCGGTATGTCCGGTATGATGTGCTCCGAGCCGACGGCTACTATCAGCGCGTCGGGGGAGATGCTCCGCACGAGTCCGGGCGTCACCTCAACGCCGAGCATTATATCGACGCCCGCCAGACGCATCATGAGCTCGCGGTTCCTTATGAAATCGAACGACGCGTGCTTGAAAGGGACGTCTCTCCCCGCGCGAAGCGCGCCGCCAAGCGCGTCGCTTCTCTCACAGAGTATGACCTTGTGGCCGCGCCGCGCCGCCGTGAGCGCGGCCGTCATGCCGCTTGGCCCTCCGCCGGCCACGAGTACGCGTTTGGGCGCGGCTGGCGGGCGCGCGAACCGGCTCTCATTTTCCCGACCTATGATGGGGTTGACAGCGCAAATGCGGGTTTGCGTGAGCGTACGCTCCGTGTGGCACGTAAGGCAGCGCAGACAGCGCAATATCTCGCCGGAGCGGTTGGATACGACTTTGCGCGGCAACTCCGGATCGGCCAGCAACGCGCGCGCCATGCAGACGACGTCCGCCGCGCCGGACGCTATTATCTCCTCCATCATATCCGGCTCGCCCAGCGCGCCTACCGTGGCCACCGGGACGCGCACGCGCTTTTTCACAGCCGCGGCCAGATGTACGTTTACGCCGTGGGGCGCGAACATCGAGGGATGGGTCATGTCGAAATTCACCTCCCCGAAGCCGGCTGAGACGTGCAGGAGATCTATCTTATCTTCAATGAGCGCGGCGAAGGCCACCGCGTCGTCGATATTGTAGCCCCTGAACATGTTCTCCACGCCGCTCATGCGAAACTCGATGGGGAAACCGGGTCCGACGGCCGCGCGCACGGAATCTATTATTTCGATGGCAAGGCGCGCGCGTTTTTTGGGGCTTCCGCCGTACTCGTCTCCTCTGTGGTTTATCGCGGGGGACAGGAATTGTTCGATAAGCCAGCCGTGGCCGCCGTGGATCATCACCATATCGAAGCCCGCGCGCTTGCACAGCGCGGCGGCGTCGCCAAAGGATTTCACAATCTCCGCGATCATGTCCTGCGTCATTTTGGCGGCGCGTCTGCCGCCCGGCAGCGACGCGACAGACGGGCCGTACCTGAGCGCGGCGGCGTCGCGTTCCCCTTTCGGGATGTCCATCTCCGCGTATATGCCGCTGTGGTTGAGCTCGATTGACGCGACGGCGCCGTGCCGCCGTATGGCGCGCGCGAGGTCTGTAAGACCCTGCAAAACGCCGTCGGCCGTCAGATCGATAACGCGCCCGTGACTCCTGCCCGTGCTGTGCGTGAGGGCCTCGCTGACCGTGACGGCAGCCGCGCCGCCCCGCGCGCGCAGCTCATAGAACGCTATCATGTCGTCCGTAACGAGTCCGTCCGCCGTTATGTACGGGAAGCCTGTCGGCGCGGCGCACATGCGGTTTTGCAGCGTGACGTTCCCTATTCGCAGCGGCGAGGACAGATGCGGGAATTTAGGTGTGAACATATATAAACAAAGCCTCCTGCGAGAATGTTTCCGCCCGCGTCCCGCGAACCGCCGTCCGCAAAACGCCGCGGCGCCTCATTTCATGCTGCGCGCCCACTCTATCGCGTCTATATAGAGTTCCGACACCTCGCTCATGGTCAGCGAGCACTTTTCCGCCATCGCCTGCGCCGTGTCCCACTCTCCGTACTCATAGGCGACTATCATCGACAGCATATCGCCGCGCTTGCCGGAGCGCGTGAGCAGGGCGCCGGAGATTTCGTCCGATACATTCGTCTCCCGCAGGATATCGGCGAGCGGCATATCCATTATGGCGTCCATGAGAGACATAAGACCTATCATGAACATATTTTCCGTCTCGTTCTTTATACCGGCGAGCGGCGCCGTCCGCTCGAGGAATCTGGCGCGTATGAGCGACATCGTTATCAGTTCGCCCGGCTTGTTATCTTTAAGGCGCGTCATGGAGATTACCGTAACCCACTTTTTGAGTTCCGTCATGCCGAGGATCGCGAGTGCCTGGCGTATGCCCTTTATCTGGTAGCGCATACCGAAAAACGCCGAGTTGACGACGCGCAGCAGCAGGAAGGAGAGCGCCGTATCCTGCTTGATTATTTCGGCTATCTTCACAAAATTCGCGTCGGGCTGCATGGACAGATGTATGAGCCGCATACAGTTTACTTTTAAGGGACCCAGGACGCCCTTTGCCTTTATGACGACGGGTTTGCTGAAAAAATACCCCTGAAAGAGCCGGAAGCCCATGCGCTTGGCCGCCTCAAATATCTCGTATGTCTCGATTTTCTCCGCGAGAAGTCTGATCGGCTTGTCCTTCATCGCCCGGGCGAAAGTCTCTATTTTATCCATCGGGGAGTCTATGAAATCCACCTTGACGACGTCGGCTACGTCTATTAGGGGCATGTACTCTGGCGCCAGGATAAAGTCGTCCAGAGCTATCATGTACCCGAGCGCCCGCAGCTCCGCGCAGGCGTCGAGTATTTCTTTCGTGGGGAGTATCGTCTCCAGGATCTCTATTACGAGTATCTTGTTCGGAAGTATAGTGGCGACCTTATCGATGAGTAATTTTTCGGTAAAATTGACAAACGCGCGTTTTCCGTCCGTAATCCGCTCGATGCCTATATCGTGAAAGCTGTTCACGATCGTCTCCGATGTGGCCGCGTCGCCGCCCACGTCGGTGAATTGGGCGCTGTCCGCAGCGTCCCTGAACAGCAGCTCATATCCGTATATCTCCAATTTAGTGTTGAAAATTGGCTGCCTCGCCACATAGGCGCTCAATGGCTCCGCTCCTTTTGAAGAAATAATAGCAAGGCGACCGCAAAAACGCGGTATAACGCTCGCCCTGCGAAAAGCATTATACCGCATTTTAACTGTCAATGCAAACGAAAACGAATGTGAATAATTTCGTTTGCGGTGGTTTTCGCCCCTTCGTCCTTTTCGCCTACGGCGAAAATAATTTTTGCGGAGGAGTGCGTCTCGTCCTCACGGACTGCGCTAAGCAAGTTTCCGGCTAAAGCCGGGAACTTGCTCGCTCCGTCGTTCGTCCTCTCCCCACGAAGTCATTAGACTTCGCGGGGACCCCTATATGACGGAGCAAAAATTGTAATATTCCGCATTTTCCGGGGATTTATTCCCCGGAAAATGCTCTTTGCGAGCCGCGCACGGCGAGATCCACGCTCCCGTGACTCGTTTGTGATGGCGAAGCCATCACAAACGAAATTATTCAAATATTGCTTTCAAACGCGGTGCAGATGTTGGCGCCCCCTTGTGCGCGCCGTTTGGTTGGCGCGGGCGCGGTTGACGGCGTGCGTTCTGTGCCTGCGGTTGCAATGCCGCCTGTGGCGCGGGTATTGCCGGTTATGTCGTAGATATTGGATACCTCCGAAGTTGGCATCGCGGCGGTGGTCTCGCGCATAGGTCGTATGCCGCCGCGTCGCTGCCGAGGTCGAGAAGGAACGGTTCCGCCCCCTCCGGTTCAAATGCCGCTTCGAATGGGTTTGCTTGTTCGTTCATGGTATGTGCTCCCTTCTCAATTCCGCGCATGAAAAAACCGCGACCATCGACATACTGACAATCACGGTTTTGCATGTGCGTTTCGGTTGTGGGCGCCCTGCCCCGCGCAAGGCGCCATGTTCCCAGGGCTTTTTGGACAGGTCTCCCGCTGCGTCCCGCCGCGGGGTGTTGCATCGTGCCTCTTACATCGTACCTGAAAACACGAGCAGTCTATCATCGCCGCGTCGTCTTGTACAGTTGAGATTTTATCAAGTCGAGG
>JAITKI010000143.1 GCA_031278515.1 Oscillospiraceae bacterium
GGGGCCGTTGAAATACCCCAAGGTATTTCAACGGCCCCCCGCTCAAGCTATGTGATCCGAACGCCGCCGTCTATCGCGGCGCGGGATACTCGCTGTACGACGCCGGAACCTCGGCGCGCGCGGAGAACATGTCCAGGTCAGTCACCTGCTCATATTTGTAATGCCCCTCGGCGCCGGGGCCGTACGCGTACAGATCCGTCCATTCGACATAGGGCTTGTAGTTGTCCTTATCGATCCAGAATGTCGGCAGCAAGAGCGTTGAGAAACTGTGCTCCTCTTCCACAATCGCCCGTCCGCTGTCGTCCACCTGTACGTACGGGAGACCGAAAATGGGATCGACTTCATCCGACAGGGCGAAGTGGTCGCCCTTATCCCACGCAGGAACCCATTCGGGGAAAAGCGTTTCCGGCGTGGCCTGGCCCGCCATCATCGCCCAGAGGGACGCGATAATCGGCTCGGCGTAGATGTTCTGCGCGGTAAATTCGGCATAGCGCCAGGCGCTCTCCACGCCGGCGTCCCACTGCTCTATTATGTTGGAGCCGCCTATGGTAACTACGCATGTCGTATCGACCATTCCGAGATTCTGCGCGGCGTTGGCGGCGCCCATCGCTATGTCGTCAAACATCGTCTCGATGAGCCACACCTCGATGTCGCCGGGATTTGAGAGTACCTGCGTCACCAGATTCTGAGCCGTCGTCTGGTCGGGCGCGCCGGAGAGCGTATCTACGACGAAAAAGTTCTTCGGATTGACCAGAATGTCCGGGTTGTAAGCCCCGAATTCCGGATGCAGCTCCGCCCAACGCATCTCCGCTCCGACTCCGCGGTCGTGAAGCTGCGGCGCCGCCGAATAGTCAACGGAGATGAGGCCTACCTTCTCCCACGGCACGTCGGGATATGTCGCCTCTTTCCACTCCGTCAGCTTATCGACCATGTGGTATCCGAACGAGATCTGGTCAAAACCGACGTAAGGCGCGAGTTTGTACCCGTAGACGAGTTGGTTGTTATAGAAATACGACGCCGCGTAATCCCGCGCCTCTCCCATGGCGCATGAGTACGGGACGCCCGCCTCCTTGAGCGTCTCGAATATGGCGGGATACCAGTTGGGATCCGCGTCAAGAATCAGCCCGTCATACCCCTGATCGAGGAACGTGTCGATGCCGGACAGATACTCGTCCGCGCTGCCGCCCGCGGGCGCCCATATACCCGTGTAGGTGATGTTCATGCGCTTTGCCCAGTCCGCGAACGCCTTGTCGAATTCCTCATAGAGAAAGCTCGTCGCCGCTATGAGATACCCTACCTTGAAAGTCTTGTGCTGCGAGTAGTCGTAGGTCGCGTCGAAGTATCCCGCCTCCGCCGGCCACTGCGCGCCGGAGCCTTCCTGGCCGCCGCCAGAGCCGTTTTCCGAGCCGCCGCCCGAGCTGTTTTCCGAACCGCCCTCCGGGCTGCCGCCGGTGGAGCTCGAACTGTCCGTGCCGCCGCCGCACGCGAACAGCGACACCGCCAGCGCGAGAATCAGGATAATCGCGATTGCCTTTTTCATCTTAGTTTCCTCCTGCATCATTTATTCGGACACTCTTTTGTCCGGACGCGCGGCCGCGCGAAATACTGTCCCGCGTGACCGCGAGCGTCTCCTTTATTTCGACATGCCGGGCATCACCATGCCCCCGCCGCCTCCGCCGCCTTTGATACCAAAGTGTCTGAACCGCCGCCTCATGTTGTAGCCGTCTATCGTCAGCGCCACAACCAGAAGAGAACCGTTAATAAACGTGATGAGCCACGTGGGAAGTCCCATAACCTGCAGAGCGTACGCGAGGACGTTTATCAGCAGCACTCCCGAAAACGCGCCTCCGAGAGAACCCGAGCCGCCCATAAAAGACACTCCGCCCAGTATGGAAGCCGTCAAGCCTGTCATTTCCGGCATGACCGTAAGCAGTCCGGCCGGACTGCCCACATTTTGCTGGGACGCCCATATGAGTCCGCCGACCACCGCGAGAACAGACGCGTTGACAAAAAGGATCGACTTGATTTTCCCCGTATTCATTCCGGCAAGGCGCGCGGCCGCGGGATTCCCGCCCGCCATCAGGATACTGCGCCCAAAACGCGTCCTGCGCAGCATGAAAGAGTATCCCGCGACGACCAGAGCCATGAATATGAAGAGCATCGGTATGGGCGTATTCCCGATATACGTAGCGCTCAGCGCGGAGAACGACGCGTTCCGGATCGGTATTATGTTGCCGCGCGTATACCAGGTGGCAAGCCCCGTCCAGACCGACGACATGCCTATCGTGCAGATGAACGACATGAGCTTTAACCCGTTGGCAAAAAAAGCGTTTATACTCCCTGCTATCACGCCGTACACGAGGGCGGCGAGTACCGCGACGCCCCACGGAAGAGAGGGGAAAGACTTCAGTATCTGCGCGAACATGATCATAGCGAACGTCGCCTGTCCCGAGAGCGAGAAGTCGATGCCCCCGGAGATGAGCAGACACGCCACGCCGACGGCAAAGATGCCCACATAACTGATATTTGAGAGTATCTGCTTGGCGTTGCCCACATTGAACGCTCCGGGACTGACAATGTACGTTATGAGGAGCACCACTGCGGTTATTGCAAGGAGCAGAAACGACTTTGACTGCAATATTTTCTTCGACAATGTCTGTTGCATGTGTTTGTTCCTCCCTGTTCTTATATCCCGACGCGTTTGCGCTGTCTGCGTTGGCTCACGTAGTCAAGCGAGAGAGCCGCGAGCAGCAGCGAACCGGACAGAACGCTCGTCAGATACGAGTTCGCGCCTACTATCGTCATGCCTTTGTTGAACGTCTTTATGACGACAAGTCCCAAGAACGCGCCGCCCATACCTCCGGAGCCGCCTCCGAACGATATGCCGCCGAGAATCGCGGCCGTCAGTCCGGTAAACTGGTCGTTGGCGAGCGCGAGCAGACTCCCCTGCTGTGTTCGCGACGAGTACAGTACGCCGGAAATCCCTGACAGCGCCGCGCAGTTGATAAACAGAAAATAGGACGTCTTCTTGGAGTTTATGCCCGACAGCCGCGCCGCCGTGGCGTTGCCGCCCATCAGATACAGCGTCTTGCCGAATTTTGTCTTCGACAGAACAACGCCGTATATTATGAACATTACGACGAGAAACACGACGCTCACCGGCACGACGCCGCCGATTTCGTAGTTGCCTATCAGAGCGACGGTTGGGCTTTTGTAGTTGATGACGCCCTGGAGCTGCCCGCTCTTATCTGTCGCGACGAGATACATCACGGCGTATACGACGGAACTCATCGACATTGTCGCTATGAAGGGCTGGAAGTTGAGCTCATTCACCAGAGCCGCGTTAATAAGCCCTATCAGCGCCGAAATCAAAAGCGCCGCCGCGATGGCCGCAAACCACGGGAGCTGCCAATTCTTGATCGCCACCGCCACGACCATTCCGGAGAGCGCGCCGATCCGCGCCTGTGAGAGGTCGATAGCGCCCGAGACCATGAGGCATCCGGCGCCTATAGTCAAAAATGCCGGTACCGCTATATCCTGCAAAATTCCGATTATAGTGCGCTGCGTGATGAATCTGGCGCCGTTATTGAACGGCGCTATTATGGCGAAGAGTACAAAAAGTACGATGAGCAGGGCGAAAAGCGTAAACGCCTTGGAGCGGATGATTTTGTTTATGCCCGTAACTCTTGTGACATTCATTTCCGCGTATCCTCCTTACTGCGCCATAGCGAGGGCGAGGATGCTCTCTTCCGTGGCTTCCTCGCGCGTGACCGAGCCGGTGATATGCCCTTCGTGCATTACAATTATCCTGTCCGCGACGTTTATGACCTCAGTCAGTTCCGACGAGATGAATATGACCCCGATGCCCAGCTTCGCGAAATCGCATACCGTCTGGTAAATCTCCGCCTTTGTGCCGACGTCGATACCCTTGGTCGGCTCGTCGAGAATGAGGATTTTTGTGTCCATCAGTTCGGATGTCCAGCGCCCGAGTATCACCTTTTGCTGGTTGCCGCCCGACAACTCCATGACGATTTTGTCGACCGTAGGCGTCTTTATGTCGTAGCGTTTTATGGAACTGAGCGCGACGCGTTCGCAGGCTTTTGTATCCAGGAAAAGCCCCTTGCGCAGCTTGGAGAGGACGGGCATACATATGTTGTCCTCGATAGAGCGCCAGAGCACGAGTCCCTGCTCCTTGCGATCCTCAGGACACAGCGCTATGCCGCTGTCGATGGCGTCCTTCGGGGTTTTAAAGCTGACGCTCCGCCCGTCGAGTTTTATCTCGCCCGAGAGTACGGGATCGGCGCCGAACAGCGCGCGCATCACCTCGGTTCGCCCGGAACCCACCAGTCCGGCAAAGCCGATTATCTCGCCGCGCCGCAGAGTGAAACTCACGTCGCGCACATACGGCGACGCGAGATTTTTTACTTCGAGCAGCACATCCCCCATACTGTCGTTGCGGCTGAGATGGGAATATGTATCGCCGATATCCCGCCCGACCATTGATCTCACAAGCTCCTGTTCGTCCGTCTCCGACGTGTTGAGCGTTTTCACAAACTTGCCGTCTTTCAGTATGACTATCTCGTCCGTCACCTGAAAAATTTCCGCCATGCGGTGCGAAACGTATATGATGATCTTACCCTCGTCCCTGAGCTGCCCGATCAGCTTGAACAGTATCTCTATCTCCGTGTCCGTCAGCGGAGCGGTGGGTTCGTCGAACGCGACGACCTGCGAGTTTCGCCTGTACGCTTTGATGATCTCCACCATCTGCTGATGCGCCGTCGACAGGAACATCACGGGAATCTCAGGGTCGATGGAAAGTCCGAATTTTTCGAGCAGGGCCTTTGTGTCCGATTTGAGCTTTTTAGCGTCGATGAGGCCGCTCTTTACGGGCAGATCCCCCAGGAAAATGTTCTCCATGACATTCATTGCCGGTATGAGCTGCCTCTCTTGATAGATCACGCTGATACCTGCCTTGATAGCGTCGAACGGGGACGTGAAGCTCACCGTCTCCCCGTTGAGTATGACGCTCCCCGTGTCCGCGCGCAGATCCCCGCTCATGATCTTGAGCAGCGTACTCTTGCCCGCCCCGTTCTCACCGAGCAGCGCGAGTACCCTGCCGCTTTGGGCGCGGAAACTGATGTCGTCGAGCGCCTGCACGCCGGGGAACGCTTTCCCGACGCCGGCAAACTCCAAATACCGCTCCATCTGATCACCTCTTTCATTTTTTGCCGTCCGCCGCGGATCCCTTTCGTCCCGTTCCCGAATCCTCGCCGCAACCGGCAGACGCCAATCCCCTTTTGCGTTTACGTACGTAAACGCAAAAAACAGCGTACGCTGTTTTGATCACATATGAGCCACACCGTCCGCCCCGCCGCTCGCGGCGGACGATGCCCAAGAACCGGGGATATGATACAGCGCGTATACAGGGATGTCAATAGTAAATTCAAAAAAGAAAAATCTTTGGTGAAATCGCCGAATATTTTAGCTGTTTTTATGGCGGAAACCCAAAATTTTTGGTGAAAAAGCGCAGACGCGCGGGTTTTGGCGTGAATGACCCGCCTTTCTTCCCTCTGCTTCGCCGGAACGGACTACGCGTCGTCGGAGGCATGACAAGGTTACGGCGAAAACCAAGCCTCGTTACTCGTTTGTCACGGCCCGGCCGTGACAAACGATAAATTCGTTCCGAATGTTTTCGTTTGCAGCGGTTTTCGCTCTCCCGTCCTTTTCGCCTACGGCGAAAAGAATTTTTGCGGAGGAGTGCGTCTCGTGCGACGGAGCAAAAATTGTAATATCCCGCATTTTCCGGGGATTTATTCCTCGGAAAATGCTCTTTGCGAGCCGCACACGGCGAGATCCAAGCTCCCGTGACTCGTTTGTGATGGCGAAGCCATCACAAACGAAATGATTCGTTCCGCAGATGTGTTGAAATCCGCTGCGCCCCGTAGTTCGAAAACGCCGAGAATCCTTGCCAGGACTGCGTTTGGGAACAATGAAAAATTTTCTCGCGCCGGATGGTTGCCCTAAATGTTTGCCCAAATTCTTGGGAACCGTATTAGCCACATTGCATTTTCCGGCTGCAATCACTGGCAAGCGTGTTGATACTGCTGTGTTGACGCTTGCCCATGCCGCTGTGCCCCCAATGCCGTCGCCAGGGCGGTTTTGTCTATCCATGTCATGGCTTCCGCTGATTTCAGCTTTGAGTTGAATTCGAGATGCGCGTAAGTGTTTGCAGTAATTGAGAAGTCGCTGTGGCCAAGCCATTCCTGTATCTGTTTCAGTGAAACTCCGGAAGCGAGCAGAAGGCTGGCGCATGAATGGCGAAGGTCATGCAACCTCATCCTGCTGAACCCGTGCTCTTCCATGAATGTCGGGAAATCTTTCGATAGCATGTTTGGAACGATGCGATTTCCTAGCGTGTCCACATAGATGTACTGGCTGTACTTCGTGCTGTATGATCCGCCGCAGAGCTTCCGGTTCGCCTCCTGTTTGGAGCGGAGGTCCAAGAGCATGGCGCGGACAGGCGGCACAAGTGGCAGCGTGCGATGGCTCGCTTTGCTCTTTGTGGTGTTGTCCGCTATTATTATCTTCTTCCCCTCGATGTGCGTCTCAATCACCGTGTGCTCAATTGTGATGGTGTTGGCGTCGAAGTCGATAGCATCCCACTTCAATCCGACAATCTCACTACGCCGCAGACCGTAGAAAGCGCCCATGACAACGGCAAGCTCTATCCTGTGTCCTTTCACTGAGTCAAACAGTTTTACGGCTTCTGACTGCTTCAGGAATTTCCCGACAAACCGCTCTGCCTTCGGGAGCTTGACTTTGTCCATGATGGAATGTTCAATCATGCCCTTTTCGACGGCATATTTCATCGCGCGGTGTATGTTGGCGTGGTATCTGTGGACTGATGAAGCCTTTACGTACTCCAGCCGCTCGGTATAGAACGCGTTGATGTCATCCACTGTGAGCCCTTGCAGAGTTATCTTTTTTGCGCGGAAATGCGGGCATATAATTCTTGTCACGTTGTACCAATAACCGCCGTAAGTCGATACCCTAATATCCGGCTTGACAGCTTCCAGCCACTGCTCCATGAAATCCGCAAAGAGCAAGCTATCTGTTGATGGCACGGACATCAGTTCCCGCTCCTGTTTTTGGCAAGCGTCCCGCAGCATGTCCTCGGCGCGCCTTTTGTTGCCTTTTGCCGGCAAGCCGGTTGAAATGCTGCGGCGTCCCCTGCCGCCGCCTTCGGGCTTTTGCCATGTCAGCTTCATCTGGTATATGCCGCGTACATCCTCCAAGTGACCCGACACTTTGATGTCTTGATTATCTTGATTTCGCGAGTGTGTTGTACTCATACATCCTCCAATCCGACAACGCAAAGTCACCCGCCATTGACAGTATTATTTTAGCAGATGATTATTGATATGTCTATTGATATGCAAGCTGTTTTGAGAATTATTTTTCAGGCAAAGACGGCAAAACTGGCTCGTCCGCGAAGAGGCGGATTATCGCCGCTTTTGGGATGCGATATTCCCTCCCGACCTTTATGCATTGAAGCCTGCTGCCCGCAACGAGCCCGTAAACAGTTTTTTTGCTGACGCCCAGTATTTCAACGACTTGCTTTATGTCAAGAATATCAGGATACTTCTTGAGTATAGAAGCAGCTGTCCTGCGTGTGCGTAATGCCGCCATCGCGACAATCACCTCCCCTCGAATCCATGTTTTGAGAAATTAGAGATTATAAATTTCTCTCACAGTCTGTACTGCCATACATCCATCATAAATACTGTTTACACGCGACAAACGCAATTAGTTTGTTCCTGCCATGTCCACCGCCGTCCCCCACTACGCGGAGTATGCGCTCCGTGCGGTGGGGTTGATCCAGGCCGCCTTTGGCAAAGCGTCATAGCTCCGCGGGTACCGCCGTTTGCAAGGCAAGCGTATACCGCAGGGGCTCCCCGTCAAGTCTGTGCCGGGCTGTGAAGAAGTATCATTATGTCCCGCGCGGGTCGTCGCGCCCGGACTTGCCATAAGTCCGGGTCAAAGCGAAACGTCAATCGCATAGCGCCGCCGCTTTAGCCGCTCGCCGCGCGGGATGTCGTGCCTGGATCCTTTTTATTCAATTTTCAAGGTGCGTTTGACTCTTGCTCGTATGTAGATTTAAAAGCCAGCCAGGTCTTGGAGCTCTTTGCGGAGCCTGCGCAGCGCTCTGGATCTATGCTGGTGCACGTTATCTGTGGTGATCCCGATCATGTCAGCTGTCGTTTCCGTGTTGATCTTCATCAGCACATTCAGCATGACCACCATGCGCTGCCGTTTGGTCAGCTTGCGGAACTCGTGTTGTATTTGTATGTTGTCAATCATGTTCTCGAAAATTCTGATAACGAGCTTGTCCACAAGCCATCTGTAGAGGACTTCGATCTCGGCGTCGTCGAAATCGCCGAAATCCGTTCCTACTTCAGGCATCTCCTGACCACGCTTCATCACGGACAGGAAATACTCTTCGAGGAACTTGTCAAAGCTGCCGCTCAAATTTTCACCTCCTCCCCTTAAAGGAATTGGTGAAAAGCACCGCCCTCTGATACGATTAAAACATATTTGAAATCAATACCTGACAATTTTGCAAAAATAATTTTTAGGATTATTGAGGGAGGCGCTTTAACTGCGGTTATCATTAACAGCAATACAATATATTGTGTTTGACTCCATATGTGTAACCATATATTGTGATAACACATATTTCTGTCTGAATTGCGCATTTTTCGACCCGGTATAACCTCGGTATGATTCGTGCTGCGATAAAACGATATTTTTGTGAAATGTTGCATTTTTGAGTTGGAGTTACGATTTCTAATCATATATTTCTACCTATAGTACAAAAAAACAGTTGTTTTGCAGATGATAATTGTGTATTGTGACATTATATGATATATATTGTCATATAATCCCAAATTTGATATACGTGGCGGAGCGATAACTTTTTTGGACGCGAACATCAACGTAATGTGTATGAAATGACAGTGTTGCGCCATGCTGATACACATCCTCGACTTGATAAAATCTCAACTGTACAAGACGACGCGGCGATGATAGACTGCTCGTGTTTTCAGGTACGATGTAAGAGGCACGATGCAACACCCCGCGGCGGGACGCAGCGGGAGAC
>JAITKI010000140.1 GCA_031278515.1 Oscillospiraceae bacterium
CAACATCCGGGTTTGCCATCGTGACGGTAAGACTGCCCGTCGCGCTCGCCGGAGCGGAGCGGAAGCTGATAAAGCCGCCGTCGCCCAAGTCTATCACGCCGCTGATTGTAAACGTCTGCGTGGGCGATGTGAAGATGTCAAACGAACTCGACGAGTCGGCGAGTTTGACGCTCGTCGTACCGCCGATGTCAGACTGGTTGAGCGACAGCCCGCCGCCGGACTGCACGTTGACGGCGTACGCGGCGTTGGAGATGGCGGCGTTGTTGCGCAGCGTCAGTTCGCCTCCGGACTGCACGTCGAACACAATGGTGACAGTGCCAGCGGCGCCGCTGCCGTCAAAGGCAAGCCCGCCGACTGTCAGATCGCCGCCCGACGCTACGATAAACATAGTGCTGCTCGTAAACGAGGAAGCCGGCCGTACCGGTATCCGGTTGCCGTACGCGTATTCCTCGTCGGAGACGGTGATTGTATCCAGCACGCCGATGTACACGCCGGAAACGGTGGAGCGCCCGGCCTGCTGCACAGCCCTCGCAAGCGTGGCGACGGCTGTTTCCGGAGTGTCGCCCTCGTTTGCGTCGTCGCCTCCGCTGCTGATGTAGATGACGGAGTAGTCATTCTGGACGTTGCCGCCCGTCGGATCGGGGACGGGCGCTGTGCGCAGATGGAACGGATAGCCCGCGTTGACGCATCCGCCGCGCGCCCAGTAACCGTCCGGTATCGCCCTGCTCTCAAGCAGATTCAGAAAATCGTCCGAGTCCAGCGGCATATCAGACCCGTCGCTATATACAGGCTTGACACCCAATTCACTGTCTAATGTGCTTGAGCCGGCGGGATTTTCAGCGTAGTTGACGCGCGTAGGCGGTACAGCCGAGGTATTCTCATTACTTCCGATTACGGTATTGTAGTATTGATACCCGTTGACGACCGCTCCCGTGTCGTAGCAGTTGTCGGCGTAGGAAATCGAGTTCTGGAAGCCGACTATGCCGCCGCCCCAGCTGCCGTTGCCGACGTCGATTTGTCCGCGGTTGTAGCAGTTGGTTATCCAGCCTATTTCGAGCGCGACGTTGTTGTTGCCGTTGCGCCCGGCTATACCGCCGATACCGGATCTCGACGCGTTTGTACCCGTTATGTCGCCGTAATTCGCGCAGAAGCTGATTACACCCGCGTTCTCACCGGTTATGCCGCCCGTCTTGTTATAGCCGGTGACGGAGCCGTGGTTCACGCTGTTGACTATGACGCCTACCGGGGCGCTGTATGTCGCCCCCCCGGTGTTGTCGAACTGGCCGTTGTTGAAGCCCACTATCCCGCCGACGTTGTAGGCGGAACCGGCGGCGACGGTCACGTAGCTTGTGACGTTGCACACCGTGCCGTCGTTGTAGCCGACGACGCCGGCGATCGCGTCATTGCGCCCTGTGGTTGTGACTTCGCCGAGCACTGTCACGTCCCTGACCGTACCCGCGCGCGTCACATACTTGAACAGGCCGAGACCGCTTACGTTCAGATTGACGGACAGCCCGAACACCGTGAAGCTGCGCCCGTCAAACGTGCCGGCAAATCCGGCGCCGGAGGCGAGGGGACTGCTGGTGGCCGGGTCTGTGCTGATTGTGGCGACGCCCACCGGCGTCCACGCGCCGGAGAGCTTGACGCTCTGCGTGAGGTAGAACGTCACGCCTGTCGTGTTGTAAGCGGAGACATCGTTGACGTAGTCTTCGAAATACCCCATTTCCGCCGTCGAGCTGATTGATACCGTGTCTCCGCTCGCGGGTACGTTTGGTTTGCTGCCGCCGTTCCAGACGTATGTCATCGTGTAATCGGCGGCGCTTGCGTTTATCGTCAGCCCCGAGAGCATTGAGAAAATTATCGCCAGCGACAAGAGTATAGCAAGCGATTTGCGTGTTTTTTGAGTACCCACCCAGAACCTTCCTTTCATGCGATTTTTGGCGTTCTCAAACATGCCGCGGCGGCGCCCCGCCGCCTTCGTGAGAGAGGGCTTTCGGGGAACCGCGCTCCGGCGGGAGGATTACTCCCGCCTGTGGAAAACGTGCCGGAACTTTGCGTACTTTACAACCTCCGTCATCTTCCGGTGAGCCGCCGCGTGGCTCTGACCTCCTTTCTTCGTGTCGCGGCATTGTTTGCTCCTTGATTCCTCCTGTTCACGGACTTGGGCGCATGGCACCCGCGTCCCGGAAGGCGCGGCCGTTTCCGGCCGCCCCGTCGCGGCTTTCGTCGCGGCGCGCTCTGTGGCGCGCTCGTCTGCTTTCCGTGGCCTTCGGCTTTAGGAGCGGCAGATTCGGAGCAAATGGCGAATATCGACGAGTCCTTGCGTATGTAAACCTCGTCCTTGCGGACTTCACTAAACTCGCCTCGCGCTTACGCGCAAGGCGCATCCGCCTTAAGTTTTGCCTGCTGCTTCTTTTCCGGATGCGCTTCGTGCATACGCGCATCCGCTTTATTCAGTTTTCAAGGTGCAACTCCCGACACAAACCCGCCTCGCGCGTACACGCAAGGCCCATCCGCTTCGTCGTCCGTCCTCTCCCCCTCGAAACGTCTCGCCGGTTTCTCGTCGGGTAGGGACGGGGGGACGCGGGGTTTACCGGTGTCGGGGGCGCCATGGTTCCGTTTTCGTCGCGTGCGGCGACGAAAACGCGGCGCTCTTTCCTCCGTAACGGATAGATGGAAAGAGCGCCGCGTCATGTTTTCATCAGCAAAACTAGCCCGCTTCGTTCTTCCTTCTATACAGGTTCGACGCGCCTTGGGCGCGTCTTCCTTCCTGCGAAGGCCGATGTCTATCGGCCCCGTGGGCGTCTCAGCCCAGGTTCGTCCTCACACGCCGCCGGTTTTCCGGACGGCGTTTTTGCTGTGAAGTCGAACTCAGAGGAACTTTTTGGTCTTGCGCTTATTCAGTTTGGTCTCTGTCTGTGTAGTACTGTACACCACGCGGGAGCGGTTGTCAATACCTTTCCAGAAAAAATAATTTCGTTTGGTGATTATCCATTTTTGTATGGAGGCAAAGAAAATTTTGTAGCGCACGGCGACGCGTCACGCTCCGCAGATTTCCATCCCCTACCGCCCGTCCTCTTGCACAAGCCAGCGCGAGATATTCCGCTCCGCCTTGTCGAACTCCACGCCCACCTTCACAACCTTGCGCCCGTCGGCGCCATAGGGCTCCGC
>JAITKI010000030.1 GCA_031278515.1 Oscillospiraceae bacterium
GCGACGCCTATGATGACGGCGGTATTTGAAAAGCGCGCCGCCGAGGCGGGCGTCTCCGTGGACGCGTACTTAAAACAGCAGGGGGAGGGCAACCCGATGCGCAAGATGGGTATGCCGGAGGACATCGTCGGCACGGCGGTGTTCCTCGCCGCGCCCGCGTCCGACTTCATGACGGGCAACATACTCTATCCCGACGGGGGACTCACGGCGATAGGTTAAAACAGTCTCGCGTCTGTCTCCGGCGACGCTCCTTGTAAAAGAAAAGAACCGCCTCTCGGCGGTTCTTTTCTTTTACAGGACTTTTACCGTCTTTATGACTACGGGTTCCAGCGGCTTGTCGGCTCCGTCCGTAGGGACGGCGGAGATCTCATCCACCACGTCCATGCCTTCTATTACGTACCCGAACGCCGCGTATTCGCCGTCCAGACTTGTCGCGTCGGCGTTGGTGATAAAGAACTGACTTGTCGCGGAGTCCTTATCAACCGCGCGCGCCATGCTTATCACGCCGCGTTTATGACTGATGTCGTTTTTTACTCCGTTTGACTCAAACTCACCTTTGATAGACTTGTCCGAACCTCCCATTCCCGTACCGTCGGGATCTCCGCCCTGGATGACGAAGCCCGGAATCACGCGGTGAAATGTGAGTCCGTCGTAGAAGCCGTCCTTTGCCAGACTGATGAAATTTTCAACCGTTATCGGGGCGGTTTCGGCGTCAAGCTCAAGTAAGATAGTTCCGCCGCTCTCCATGACAATCTCCACGCGCTGACCGCCGGCGTCTTTTGCACACCCCGCCGAAGCCGCCGCCATAATTGTCAGCGCAAGCAGCGCGCACACCGTATATCTTATCATCTTTTTCATCTTTCTCAAATCCGTAAACCGACGAAATCACTCATAAACTGAGACGCGTTTGCGCCTTCTGTCCAGATGCTCAAAACGCACCCTGCCGTCTATCAGCGCGAACAGAGAGTCGTTGCTTCCGCGCCCGACGTTGTTGCCCGGATGTATTTTCGTACCGCGCTGCGTCACAAGAATATTGCCCGCGAGTACAAACTGGCCGTCCGCCCGCTTGGGGCCGAGACGCTTGGATTTACTGTCACGCCCGTTCTTTGACGAGCCCATTCCCTTTTTATGCGCCATGTCTCACACCCCCTGAACTTGTATAGCTTCAATTTGAACCTTCGTGTACGGCTGCCTGTGTCCCTGCTTTTTGCGGTACCCCTTCTTTGGGTTCATTTTAAACACCGTCACCTTTTTCGACTTCCCGTTTTTTATGACCTTTGCGGCGACCGACGCCCCGGCCACCATCGGTGAGCCAAAGCTGTTCTCGTCGCCTAAAACCGCCATGACCTTGTCGAATGTGACCGTGTCCTCCGCCTGCGCGGGCAGCTTTTCAATGTAGATCACGTCGCCTTGCGCCACTCTATATTGTTTTCCGCCCGTCTCAATTACCGCGTACTGCGCCAAACTCTTCACCTCTTAAAAATTACAGAGACTCGCTCGCGCGGGCGGAGACCCACAAAGGCCCCGCTTACACTGCCCGTCCGAAGCGGCGTTAGGCATACTATCACATCGGCGCGAGTTAGTCAAGCCTTTTGCGAAAAGAATATTTTCGTTTGTGATGGCGAAGCCATCACAAACGAGTCACGGAAGCTTGGATCTCGCCGTGCGCGGCTCGCAAAGAGCGTTTTCCGGGGAATAAATCCCCGGAAAACGCGAAATATAACAATTTTTGCTCTGTCGCACGAGACGCACTCCTCCGCAAAAATTATTTTCGCCGTAGGCGAAAAGGACGAAGGGGCGAAGCCATCACAAACGAAATTATTCAAAAAGAATATTTTCGTCCTTGAGCCACCCGAACCATTTATCGGACGACCACATTTCCGGCGCCGAACATCTCTCCGAGATCCTCTACGAGCGCATCGTGTATGAGACACTTGCCCGCAAGTTTTTTCTTCGTGTCGTCGAAGTACAGCACCATCGTATCGTCGCCCGGAAACATACTCATCACGCGCTTAAAACGCTCATATCTGCCGTCGTCCTCTCCCGGAAGCTTTACGTACAGCTTTCGCCCGGACTCGCCGCTCCGCGCGTCCGATTTATTCCCTGTAATCGGACGCGCGGAGTCCAACATTATCTGCGGTTCCTTCTCGTCTCGCGCGGATAGCTTGCCCTCTGCGATTATGGGGCTGTTCACCTTGAGAAATCTGCCGCACGACTCCAGAGCTTTCTGGAACGCCAGAAGCTCGATGGCGCCCGTTCCGTCCTCCAAAGTGACATACGCCATGACGGAGCGGTTGCGCGTGACCCTTGTGCGGTATGAGGACACAATGCCCGCCAGCGTCACGATTTGGCCGTCCCTGTATTCCAGCGGGCCGTTCTCTCCGGCATAATCCGCCAGTATCGAGCCGATACCGGCAGCCCCGGCGGCGACGGCCAGCTGTCTGTACTCGTCCATCGGGTGTCCGGAGAGGTAAAGCCCCGTCACCTCATGCTCCATACGCATGAGTTCCGCAGGCGGGTATTCCGGCGTATCGGGCAAAATCAACCCCCCGTCCGCGCCGGACACCGCGGGGTCGTCGACTGAGAAACCGAACAGATCGAGCTGTCCCTCGACGTTTTTCCGCCTCTCCCCCGCCGCGCTGTCCAGCACCGAATCACATACGGTCATCAACTGGCTGCGGCGCGCGCCCAGACTGTCAAAACCGCCGCACTTGATAAGAGCCTCCAG
Source organism: Oscillospiraceae bacterium (assembly GCA_031278515.1). Taxonomy (GTDB): domain Bacteria; phylum Bacillota; class Clostridia; order Oscillospirales; family Oscillospiraceae; genus JAISBX01. The sequence continues at coordinate 2,729 of JAITKI010000030.1, forward strand.
CGCGCGCCTGTTCAGATCGCTTCCGTACATCCTGCGCACGAATTGATCGAAGCTCCTGAACATCCCGTTTTTCCCGCGTTCCGCCATAAGATTCTGGATAAAGCCGCGCCCAATCCCCTTTACGGCCGCGAGACCGTACCGTATATTACTCCCGGATACAGTAAACGCGTCGTTCGACTCATTTATGTCCGGCGGCAGAAGCTTAATTCCGAGTTCACGGCAGACGGCCAGATACTCCGCCACCTTCTCCGGCAGTCCGAGTATTGAACTCATCAGCGCCGCCATGTACTGTTTGGGGTAATGGCATTTCAAATACGCCGTCTGGTATGAGATTATGGCATACGCCACGGCGTGCGCCTTGTTGAACGCGTAGTTGGAAAAATCAAGTATCTCGTCGTATATCGACGACGCCGTGTCGCGCGGGACGCCACCCGCCACGGCGCCGGCAATGCCGCGTTCCGCGTCGCCGTCTATGAACGCCTGCCGCTCGCGCTCTATCACCGACTGCTTTTTCTTCGACATCGCGCGCCGTATCATGTCGGCCTGCCCGCGAGAGAATCCCGCGAGCGCGCGAAATATTTCAATGACCTGCTCCTGATATACGATGCAGCCGTGCGTCACCCCAAGTATCGGTTCGAGTGACGAATGCTTATACGTGATTTTGCGCGGATTTCTGTTGTTATCCAAGAAGCGCGGTATGGAGTCCATCGGTCCCGGGCGGTAGAGCGCTATTATGGCGGTGATGTCCTCTATGCTCTCCGGTCTCAACCCGATGCACACGCCGGTTATGCCGGCGGATTCCATCTGGAATACGCCGGCCGTCTGTCCCTGGGACAGCATGGCGTATGTCGCCTTGTCGTTCTCCGGAACGGCGTTGATGTCGAAATCCGGCGCGGTACGCCGTATATCGCGCACAGCGTCGTCTATTACGGTCAGATTGCGAAGCCCCAGGAAGTCCATCTTGAGCAGACCGAGTTCCTCGAGCGTCGTCATTGTATACTGCGTGGCTATAGAATCGTCTTTTTTGGAGAGCGTCAGCGGCACGTACTCGCGTACCGGCAGCTTTGTTATAACGATGCCCGCCGCGTGCGTGCCGGAGTCCTTCGGCATGTTCTCAATCGCCATCGCCGTATCGACGACTTTTTTCATCCGCGGATCGCCGTTATACATGTCCTGAAGCTTTTTCGATGTCTTGAGCGCTTCCGCAAGCGTTATGCGAAAGTCGTTGGGTATTGTCCCGGCGAGCTCGTTTTCTTCGGCAAACGTCAAGTTCAGCGCTTTTGACACGCTGCGCACCGCGTTCTTTGCCTTCAGCGTGTTAAAGGTCACTATCTGGGCGACGCGGTCTTCCCCGTACTTTCGTTTTACGTAATCAATGACCTCCCCGCGTCTGCGCTCGCAAAAATCTATGTCGATGTCCGGCATACTCACGCGCTCGGGGTTCAGGAAGCGCTCAAAATGCAGACCGTATTTTACCGGATCGACCGTCGTTATGCCGAGACAGTACGATACGACGCTCCCCGCCGCCGACCCCCGCCCCGGCCCCACGGGTATCTCGCGCGCCCGCGCGTAAGCGATGAAATCCGCCACTATGAGAAAATAGTCCGTAAAACCCATGTTGTTTATCATTTCGAGTTCATATAGCATTCGACCGCGCACATCGTCCGTTCGACCGCCGTACAGCCGCTCAAATCCCTCCGCGCAGAGGCGGTTAAGCATGTCCGGCGCGCGCTCACCCTCGGGCAGCACAAATTCCGGCAGCTTATACGTTCCAAACTCGAACTCAAAATTACACCTGTCGGCGATAAGCGCCGTGTTGTCGCACGCTTCTTGATATCCGGGAAACAGCGCGCGCATCTCGTCCTCGGATTTCAAGTAGAACTCGTCCGCCTTGAAGCGCATCCTGTCGGGCGTGTCCACAGTCTTGCCCGTCTGTATGCACATGAGTATATCCTGTATCTCCGCGTCGGCGCGAGTCAGGTAGTGGACGTCATTCGTCGCGACTAGGGGTATGCCTGTCTCCTCGTGTATCCTGACAAGACCGGCGTTTACGGCTCGCTGCTCGCCGAGACCCGCGTTCTGCAATTCGAGATAAAATCCGCCGTCCCCGAACATCTCGCGCATACGGAGCGCTTTTGCCTTGGCCTCGCCATACCTGTCCGCGGCTATGAGCTTCGGTATTTCCCCGGAAAGGCACGCGGAGAGAGCTATCAGACCGCGCGTGTGTTCCGCGAGCAACTCCATATCAATGCGAGGCTTGATATAGAATCCCTCTGAAAACGACGCGCTGACGAGATGACACAGGTTCCTGTAGCCCGTCTCGTCGGCGCACAGCAGAACGAGGTGGCTCCGGTTGGAATCTACGCCATGCTCCATATCAAAACGTGAGCGCGCCGCGACATACACCTCGCAGCCTATTATCGGCTTGATTCCGGCATCCTTTGCCGCCTTGTAAAAGCTGACGGCGCCGTACATCACGCCGTGGTCCGTTATGGCTGCGGCGCTCTGTCCGAGCGCCGCGACGCGCGATACGAGATCGTTTATCCTGCAGGCTCCGTCGAGCAGACTGTATTCACTGTGTACGTGAAGATGCGCAAAAGCCACGTTCGCATCACCCCTTCTGAATTTTCCCGGTCGCCGGCCCGCCGCTACCGCGCGTCCAGCTCGACCACATACTTGTCAAGCAGTCTGACCGGGTGATATGACAGTTTGGATACGCGCAGCCCCTCGACGCCGTCGTCTTCTTCCCTGTTTATGTACATAACTCCGCCGCCGGCAAAAGCGGCGGCAAACCGGTTCACGAGCATCGGATACGCTCCGGGATAATCTGTGTTCGCTTTTTCTACGTGTACGAACAGCGTATCGCCCACGATTTCTCCGAAGGACGCGCCCACGATCTCCCCGCCCGCGCGCAATACTCCGCCCAGTTGTCCGTACCGCCCGAAATTGTCTATGAGCTCTATCGTCTTCACATTGCCCTCGTTATACGCGGGGTAGTCCTTTATATGCTCGGCGGAATAACGCACAAAAAATTCCCGCACCTGACCGAGATCGTCCCCGGTGACCGCGCCGAACGACCAGTCCGGATACAAGCGGCGGAATTTATTTATGTGGTTGCGCTGTCCGCTGTACCGCCTGCCCGCCAGCGTCCTGATGTCCTCGCTGTCGTACAGGTAGTCCGACCACGACCTGTCGGTACGCGCGCGCGCTCCCGGAAACATATCCGTCACGAGCGCGAGCAGGTCTCCCGGGACGGCGCACAATCGCGCGGCAATCCCGCTGTCGCGGCAGTGGTCCAATATCGCCTCGTACGCGCCCTTCTCTCCCGCCCCATCCCCTCTCGGAGGCGCAAACGCCGCGTCTCCCGGCAGATATTCCGCTTTCAAGTACAAAATACCGTCTTGCACGGCGTACCGTGTTTTGAACATATCCCGCCACATAAACGTACCTCCGACAGTACAGTCGCAGATACGGCGCTCATTCTCCAGAAAAAAAGGTCTCAGGCTGTCAATACAGTCAAGCGTCAACGCTGAAAATTCCAAAACTTCCCCACCTGCGGCTCGTCCGCGCCGGCCGTGCCGCCGCAGACGAAATTTCTATTTTGCCCAATTGAGCGTATCCTTGTTTTTTATGAAGTACTCGACGCCGGACACCGTCGTGGTCACGATGATAACGGCCACGCACAGATGCACCGTCCACCCCGGAACGCTGAAAAACAATACCGTCAGGCACAGCATGGTCGAGGCCGTTTTGATCTTTCCCGAACGCGCCGCCGCTATCACCCTGCCGTTATCAAGCGCTATAAGCCGGAGCGCCGTCACGGCAAACTCGCGTATCGCGACGATGAGCGCGGCCCACGCCGGAATCACGCCCATCTCGACAAACCACATCATCGCCGCGAACACGAGTACCTTATCCGCCAGCGGATCCAAGAATTTGCCGAAATCCGTTATCTGTCCCCTGTGCCTTGCAAGATAGCCGTCGGCGAAATCCGTCGCGCTCGCCAGTATGAATATCGCCAGCGCCGCGTAATTGCTCCCCGGAAAACCCATGTACAGCACGGCCAAAAAAACAGGTATCAGCGCAATTCTGACAAGCGTCAGCTTATTGGGCGTATTCAAAAAACCACCGCCTTCACCGGACTCCCGGAAAATCATGGAGTCCCATACCTCTCATTTCAGGGGCAAACGACACGCGCCGTGACATCCCCGCCGACCGCGCCCGTGACGGCGACGTCGGCAAAGCAGCCCACAGACAGCCCTTCACCCTCCACCAGCACGCGACCGTCGATCTCCGGCGACTCGGCGTAGCTGCGCCCGTAATAACGCCCGTCGCGCGCGCCCTCTACCAGTACGCTGCACCGCTCGCCTACGCGTCCGGCGTTGTATTCGTCCATAATCCGCGATTGGATGTCCTCTATGAGTTCGGCGCGTCTGCGCGCCGTCGCGCCGTCGGGACGCTCCATCAGCGCGGCCGGCGTACCTTCCTCCGGCGAGTATGTAAATACGCCCGCGCGCTCCAGCCGCGACTCCCGCAAAAAATCACACAGTTCCTCAAATTCGGCGTCCCCCTCGCCGGGCAAACCGGCTATGAGACTCGTCCGTATCACGACGCCCGGAAGTCTCGCGCGCGCCTTCTTTATGAGCGCCCTGATGTCCGCACCCGTCCCGCGCCTGTTCATTCTCTTTAGTATCCCGTCGTTTATATGCTGTATCGGGATGTCCAGGTACCTGAGCACCTTGCCGCCGCGCGCCATGGCGTCTATAAGAGCGTCGTCCACCTCATCGGGATACAGGTAGTGCAGACGTATCCATTTAAGCGCCTCGATCTCGCTCAATTCCGCAAGGAGTTCCGGAAGCCGCCTCCGCCCGTATATATCCAGCCCGTACCGGGCCGTGTCCTGCGCCACGAGGATGAGCTCCGATACGCCCGCGCCGCACAGCGCGCGCGCCTCCGCGGCAATGTTCTCCACCGTCCGGCTGCGGAATCCGCCGCGCAGTTCGGGTATCACGCAGAACGCGCAGCGGTTGTCGCACCCCTCGGCTATCTTGATATAAGCCCACGGACGCCCGGGCGACGACAAAAGGCGTCCCGTCTCCCCGCTCCCGCCGGGCTCGCCGAAGAGCGCCCCGCGCCGTCCGCTCCGCGCCGTCTCGACGGCGCTCACGATCTCCCCGTAGCTGCCCGTGCCAACCACGGCGTCAATCTCCGGCAGTTCGTCGAGTATCTCCGACTTGTAGCGCTGCGCAAAGCATCCCGCGACTATTATATTGCCCACAGTCCCCGCCGCTTTGGCCGCCCCGAGCTCCAAAATGGTCTCGATAGCTTCGTTTTTGGCCGCTTCGATAAACCCGCAGGTGTTCACAACGACGGCGTCCGCGCCCTCGGGCGTGTCCGTAATCTCGTAGCCGGCTTCGCTCAACAGATACAGCATCTGCTCGCTGTTTACCAGATTCTTCGCGCACCCGAGCGATATGAGCGCCACTCTCTTACGCATCAGTCGGCGTCCCCGGCGGCTTCCCTGTACCTCTCTCGCGCGCGCGATATATCATCCCAGCCGTAACCGCGTCCGCGCATCATCCGCGCCGCCTTTCGCGCCTCGGCGCCGTCCGCGTCCGCGCCGTTCATTTTCGAGCTGTACAGTTTATACGCGGCGTCGCCCATGTCCGGCATCCCGGCGAGCGCGGCGTCCTGCAGTTCCATGTCTACCGAGTGTCTGCGCAACTCGTCGCGCACCCTGTCGGCGCCGTAGCCCCTCGCCGCGCATCGCCGCACCACGGACGCCGCGTATTCGGCGTCGTCAATCAGTTCCATCTCCTCGCACCATTCGGCGATTTCGTTCGCAAGAGTCAAGTCCTCACACGTATACGCGATTTTGGCGATCAGTTCCCTTTTAGACATGTCGCGCGCGCCCAGCGCGCGCAGCGCCCGCAATTTCGCGTCCGCCCTCTTTATCTCCGCGTACGTCTCGCCGCCGAGTTCCATTCCCTCTCGCAACCTGAGCTCCGCCGCATGCGCGCTTGGTACGCTGAGCGGCTTTCCCTCGTCGAATATCACGCGTACCGCGCTTCCACTTTTGGATATTTTCTCGATCCGCACCGCGAATCAGCCCTCAAAATCGTCCGCCGACACGTCCACAGGCCGCCCCGCCGCTTTGGCCGCCGCTTTGGCCTGCGGACTCATCAGCTTGACTGCGTTGCGGTATATCCTCGCCTCAAGATCGTCGGCAATCTCGGCGTTTTCCGTGAGGTATTCCCTGACATTGTCTCGCCCCTGCAGTCTCACGTCGCCTACCGTGAACCATGCGCCCCCCTTCTCGATGAGTCCGAGCTTGACGGCGAGATCGATTATCTCGCCCGTCCTCGATATCCCCTCGCCGTACATTATGTCAAACTCAGCCTCCTTGAACGGGGGAGCCACCTTGTTTTTAACAATCTTCGCCCGCGTGCGGTTCCCTATGACCTCCGTACCGTTTTTCAAAGCCTCGATGCGTCTTATATCTATGCGCACGCTTGAAAAATATTTCAGCGCGCGTCCGCCCGGAGTCGTCTCCGGGTTGCCGTACACCACGCCTATTTTCTCACGCAGCTGGTTTATGAATATCACGACGCAATTCGTCTTCGATATCGAACCGGCAAGCTTGCGCAGCGCCTGCGACATCAGGCGCGCCACGACGCCGACGCTGCTGTCGCCCATCTCTCCCTCGATCTCGCTGCGCGGCACGAGCGCGGCCACGGAATCCACGACGACGACGTCCACGGCGCCGGAGCGCACGAGTGTTTCCGTAATCGCGAGGGCGTCCTCCCCCGTGTCTGGCTGGGATATGAGCAAGTTTTCAATATCGACCCCGAGCGCGCGCGCGTACGCCGGTTCCAGCGCATGCTCCACGTCGATAAACGCGGCCTCTCCCCCGTTTTTCTGCGCGGAAGCGATTACATGCAGAGCCAGCGTCGTCTTGCCTGATGATTCCGGGCCGTATATCTCCACGATTCTGCCCTTGGGTACGCCGCCTATTCCGAGCGCTATGTTCAGCGACAGCGATCCTGTGGATATGGCGTCCACATTTACCGGGAGATTGTCCCCGAGGCGCATTATGGCGCCCTTGCCGTAGCTCTTCTCTATCTGCGAGAGCGCCGTCGCCAACGCGCCCTTCTTGTCCGCCGCCGGAGCCGCCGGTTCCACCGACGGCCGTTTTTTATCCGCCATGTCTGTCTTATCCTCCGTTTTTTATGATTTCGTCCGGGCCGGAACAATCCCTACGCCGGCGCCTGTCCGCTCGCTCCGACTATCACCCTCTCATGTCCAAGCGTATCGCCGACCGCCCTGACATCCGTCAGTCCCCGGCCCGCCATTATCGCCTTGACGTCGTCCGACTGTCCGGCGCCGCACTCAAACGCCAAATGTCCGCCGTCCCGCAGCAGCGGCGTCCACCTCTCCGCCACAGCCCTGAAAAAATCAAGGCCGTCCGCGCCGCCGTCCAGCGCCATAATCGGCTCGTATAATCTGACCGAATCGTCGAGCTTGTCTATGTCGCCCGTCGGGATATACGGCGGGTTGCACACTATGAGGTCGTATTTCCCGAGCATCACGGGCGGGCGTTCCATGGCATCGGCCGCTATGCACACAACCGAGCGCGAGAGCGCGTTTTTCAGCACGTTAATCTTGCAGAGCCGCAGCGCCGCGGCGGATTTTTCTACGAGCGTCACGCGGCACGCGGCGGTATTCGCCGCAATGGCAAGCCCGACGCACCCGCTGCCCGCGCACAGATCCATCACGCGGGCGGCCCGGCATGAACGCGCTATTCTTATCCCTTCGCCCGCCAATATTTCAGTGTCTGTCCGCGGTATCAGGACGCCGCGGTCGATACGCACCGGCAGTCCGTAAAACTCCCACTCGCCCAGTATGTACGCCAGCGGCTCGCCCGCGATGCGCCGGGACAGAGCGCCGGCCGTCTTGCTCTCGCACGCGCCGTCGGCGGTAAACATCCGGATATCGCGCAAAAGCTGTTCTCTGCTCTTGCCGGACGCCGCGCATACGATCATCATCGCTTCGGGGCCGTACGCTTCAATCCCGCCCTCGCGCAGACGCCGGCGCGCGTCAAGATAAATGTCGTTGTACGTCTTTATTCAGTACCACCGTCCATACGCCTCACCACTCGTCTTCACCGGGCGCCTCCGGTATCACAAGTCTCAGCGACTCGATTGCCACCTCAATCATCGAGTCGTCCGGCTCGCGCGTCGTGAGTCTCTGCAACGCTCTGCCAGGCGCCGATACCACGCGGGTAAACGCGTTGTCGCCTCGCCCCGCCCATTTTATTATCTCATAGCTGACCGCCACAACAACGGGCAGCAGCGCGATGCGCAGAAAAAGGCGCAGCCAGATATTTGACCACCGGGCGACGGAGAATACGAGTATGCTCACTATCATCACGATAAACATGAAACTCGTGCCGCAGCGCGGGTGAAAGCGCGATTGCGCCCTCACGTTCTCAACGTTGAGCTCCAGTCCCTTTTCGTAACAAAATATCGCCTTGTGCTCCGCGCCGTGATATTCCCACACGCGCTTCATCTCGCGCAGCCTTGTGGCCAGCCACAAGTACGTTATAAACACAGCTATCCTCAGAACGCCCTCAATGAGGTTCCTGACGATGGCTCCGCCCGCGAAAGCTCCCAGCAATCCCGTCAAAAATGTCGGCAGGAGCATGAACAGCCCCACGGAGATCGCGACTCCGATCACGACGGACACCGTTACGAGCGCGCGTTCCGCCCGCTCCGCGCCTATGCGCTTCTCTATCCAGGCGTCTAATTTAGACGGTTCGCCCCTCTCCTCTTCCGGCATACAGTCCACGGCGAACATCAGCGCGCGCACACCGTTTGTCATAGAGCTTATAAAGTTCACGGCGCCTCTGATAAACGGCTTGCCCACGATGGGATAGCGATCCTTCAGCAGTTTGAGCTCCTCAACCTTCGTAACGAGCCCTTCCTCAGCGCGCACCACGATCGCCTGTTTTTTCGGCCCGCGCATGAGTATGCCCTCTATCAGCGCCTGACCGCCTATCGACGTGCGGAATTCTTCATTCCGCCCGCCCCGCGCATCCTGTTTTTTTTCTTCTGACATAAAATCCCCGCACCCACTCAAGCCACACATTCTACGTACTGAATTATACAGACGTCCGGGCGCGTTGTCAAATGCTATTTTGTTTGAATAATTTCGTTTGTGATGGCTTCGCCATCACAAACGAGTCACGGGAGATTGGATCTCGCCGTGCGCGGCTCACAAAGAGCATTTTCCGGGGAATAAATCCCCGGAAAATGCGGAAAGCCCCAAGAACGGCGTGGTTGAGCCATTCTTGGGGCTTTTTTTATCTACTCCCACTCAATAGTCGCCGGCGGCTTGCCGGTTATGTCGTACACGACGCGCGTGACGCCGGGAACTTCCCCCACAATACGGGATACAGTGTGCTTTAACATCCTGTGCGGTATGTGCGCGTACTCGCACGTCATGAAATCCGTAGTCCGCACGGCGCGAAGCGCAATGGTGTACCCGTATGTGCGGAAATCCCCCATGACTCCCACCGAGCGCGTGTCGGTCAACACCGCAAAATACTGATCCGGCCTATCGCGCATCTGTTTTATTTCCTCGCGGAATATGGCGTCGGCCTCACGCAATATGTCGAGCTTTTCCGCCGTCACCTCCCCGATTATCCGGACGGCCAGCCCGGGCCCCGGAAACGGCTGGCGCTCCGCAAGCGCTTTCGGCAGTCCGAGGCGGCGTCCCAGCATCCGCACTTCATCCTTGAACAGTCCGCGCAGAGGCTCCACGAGCTCCTTAAACGCCATGCTGTCCGGCAGTCCCCCGACGTTGTGATGGCTCTTGATAGTCGCCGACTTGTTGGCCCCGGATTCGACGACGTCGGGATATATCGTACCCTGCGCCAAAAATTTTATGTCGCCCAGCCGCTTTGCCTCACCCTCGAATACGCGCACAAACTCGGCGCCTATGATCTTCCGCTTCATCTCCGGGTCTTCGACGCCTTTGAGAAGCTCGAGGAACCGCACGCCGGCGTTGACGCGTATAAGGCGGAGCTTACGCCGCCACGGAAACGCGGCGCCTATCTCGTCGCCCTCGCCCTTGCGCATAAATCCGTGGTCTACGAAGATGCAGTATACCCTGCCCGGGATCGCCTTGGCCAGCAGCGCCGCGCACACGGACGAATCGACACCTCCGGAAAGCCCGAGCAGAACCCGTTCGTCTCCCACCTGCGCGCGTATCTCATTGACAGCGCGAGCCTCATAATCGCCTATGTCGTAATCGCCCGCCGCGCCGCACACGCTATACAAAAAGTTGCGTATCATCGCCGTGCCGTTCGGCGTGTTCTCGACCTCCGGATGGAACTGCACGCCGTATATCGCCCTCACGCGGTCCATAATAGCGGCGTTGCGGCAATTTCCCGTGCTGCCCGCGGATACAAAGCCGTCCGGCAGCCGCGTTATCTGATCCGTATGACTCATGAGTCCGGTCTGCCTGACGTCTAGGCCCTCAAACAGCGGACACGACGCGTCAAGGGTCATATCCGTGCGCCCATATTCCCGCGTGGCGCATGGCGCGACCTCTCCGCCCAGCGCGTACGCCGTCAGGTGCAATCCGTAGCAGATGCCGAGTACAGGTATGCCCAGAGTAAAAAGCCCGTCGCCGCACCTCGGCGCGTCGGGCGCGTATACGCTGTCAGGCCCTCCCGTCAAAATGACGCCTATCGGGTTTGCGCGTCTTATCTGGTCAACGTCCGTATCGCCCGGCCAGATGACCGACGACACCCCGCACTCCCGCACCCTGCGCGCGATAAGTTCCTTATACTGTCCGCCGAAATCAAGCACAATAACAAGCTGATTCATAATTTACGATCATGCCTTTCATTTTATATTTCAGGCGCAAAACAACCGTAACGGTGAACATAGCCATAGCGCGCAGGCTCTCGTGTTCCTCCGTCTTTCGGTGTCACAGCGACTCGTTCATACTGCCCGTGCGATACCCTATAAGATCAAGCGATACGTATGTAAACCCGTATTCCCTGAACTTCTCATGCACTGCCTCGCGCGTATCTCTTCTTAAAAGCGTCTGCATACCCTGCTCGTCCGTCTCAATGCGGGCGAGACCGCCGTGGTGTCTGACGCGCACCTGACGCAAGCCGAGATCGAGCAGCATTTGTTCCGCCTTGTCCACCATGCCGAGCTTCTCACGCGTTATGCTCTCTCCGTACGGAAAACGTGAGGACAAGCACGCGAACGACTGCTTGTCCCAGGTTGCAAGTCCCAGTTCGCGCGAGAGCGCCCGTATATCGTCTTTTGACATTCGCGCGTCTCTCAGCGGACTCACCACGCTCTGCTCGCGTCCTGCCTCAAGACCGGGGCGGTAGTCCCCTTCGTCGTCCGAGTTTGAACCGTCCGCCACATGCTCTATGCCCCGCGCGCGCGCTTCTTTCCATATCTTATCGAACAACTCGCGTTTACACAGGTAGCAGCGGTTTTTCGGATTGCTCGAAAAACCGTCGATGTCAAGTTCCTCGGAATCGCATATTACATGCTCTATCCCCTCGGCCGCGCAGAACGCCGCGGCTTCGTCCAATTCACGTTTCGGAAAAGAACACGACCGCGCCGTCACCGCTATCGCGTTTTCGCGCAGCGTATCGTGGGCGACCTTCAGCAGAAATGTGGAATCCACCCCCCCGGAAAACGCCACGGCTACGCTTCCGAGTTTTTCAATATCCCGTATGAGACGCGCGTACTTTTCATCCGACCCCACTTGCATCCCCCGCTTTACATCCGATAATCAATCGCAAGGCGCCTTTCGCCGTGCGGGCGCGGCGCGCTATCCTACCGCTTTTACGTACGTAGTCAACTCGCCGGGCTTTGACGCGAACCCGTCCATCACCGGTATCAGCTCGACAAAATGCGGCGCCTGCATGTGGCCGTTTATTGCCTCCTCATCCTCCCACTCCTCGATCATCGTAAAGTGGAGCGGATCCCGCGTGTCCCTGTACAGGGCGTAGCTTATGCAGCCCTTGTCATTCGCGTTCGTCTTTTTGATCATCTCTTCCGCCACCGCCAAAAAGTCGTTTACGCTCTCCTGATTGATGTAATTGCTCGCCACTATTTTTATCATTAAAAACACCCCTGAAAACAATATTAAAGACATTGCCCATTATCAATATTATTCCGCACGTATACAGCCACACAAGCATAACTATAAACGACGCGAGATAACCGTACACAATGGCGTACTTCGCCGACTCGCTGATGAGCCGTGAAAACGCCAGACTCACGCCCACCAGCGCCACCGCCGCGGCGGCCGCGCCCGGCAAGCGACGGATCCCCTTCGTCTCTTTCGGGGCGGATATGATGTATATCGCGTATATCACCGCCAGCATGAGCAAAAACAGGATCACAAACCTGACCGGGTTCCACAGCGCGAGGGTCTCGTCGAGGTTGAAACTGCGGCGTATGATACGCATGAACCACTCGCCCGTGACCACGATAAGGCCGGACACATATATGACGGCCAGAAAGCCCACCGACAGCGCAAAACTCAAGAGGCGCGCCGCCGCGCCGCCAAAACGCCCTCCGCCCTGTATATCGCCCATAATACCCATAATCGTGCTGAACGCGGCCGCCGAAGTGGTTATCATGACGACGATTCCGACCGCAAACGTCGGCGCGGAGCGGTCCCCGCCCACATACCGCAGGAAATCGCCGATCACCGCGATGGCGCCGTCCGGCACGACGTCTCCGAGTCCGCTTATTAGACTCTCCTGCGTGATATTAAGGCTTCCGATAATCGCGCTGCAACAAATGAGCAGCGGGAACGCCGACAAAAAAAGGTAATACGACAGCGCCGCCGCGCTGCGCGTGACGCGATACCTGACAAAAGCGCGCGCCATTTCGCACACGGCTCCCGCCGCCCGGGTAACCAGTACGGCGCCTACTTTGAGTTGAATATCTTGAAGATCGTGTCAAACGGATCCTCTTCGGGCGGCGGCGCGGGCTGGGGCGACGGCGCGCTCACCGCCTCGGGCTGCTGCGGTTCCGGAACGGCGGGCGCCGTGTGCGTCTCCGCGGACGACTCGGACGCGCGCGTCACGGCGTCTGAAAACAGCCCCGACCGCATGGTCTGCTTCTGGGCAATCTGCGGCTTCTCGTCAAAGCGCGTCGCGATAACTGTGACGCGTATCTCGTCGTCCATCGCCTCGTCGTACCCGGCGCCGAATATGATGTTCGCGTCAGGATGCGCCGCCTCCTGTACGAGACTGGCAGCCGCCTCCACATCCTCCAGTTCGAGCGACATGGAACCGGTGACGTTTATGATAATGCCCCGCGCCCCGGCTATCGACGTCTCCATCAGCTCGCTCTGAATCGCTATGCGCGCCGCCTCTTCCGCCTTGCCTTTTCCGGCCGAGCGCCCGACGCCCATGTGCGCGTAACCCGCGTCCTTCATGATTGTAGTGATATCCGCAAAGTCCAAATTTATATAGTCCGTATTTTTGATCAGTTCGGATATGCTCGTCACAGCCTGCGTCAGTACGTCGTCGGCTATCGTGAAGGCGTTCCTCAGCGTGACCTTCTGATCGGACACCTTTTTAAGGTTCTCGTTCGGTATTACAAACAGCGAATCCACCTTGCCGAGAAGGTTTTTAATCCCCTCCTCGGCCTGGTTCATGCGCCGACTGCCTTCAAACTTAAACGGTTTTGTGACGACGGCTACGGTAAGTATAGCCGCCTCACGCGCGATATCCGCCACTATAGGAGAAGCGCCCGTACCCGTACCGCCGCCCATTCCGGCCGCGATAAACACCATGTGCGTGTCCTCAAGGGCCTTGGCGAGATTGTTTCTGCTCTCCTCCGCGGCGCGTTTTCCTTTCTCCGGATCGGAGCCGGCGCCCTGTCCCAGCGTGAGCTTTTCACCTATCTGAATACGCTGGCTGGCCGACGACTTAGCGAGCGCGGGCTTGTCCGTATTTACGGCAATGAACTCGACACCCTGAGTACCCACCTCCACCATCCTGTTGACGGCGTTATTTCCCGCGCCGCCTATACCCATCACTTTAATCTTGACTACATTGTCGGGGCCGCTCTCGGTTGCTAACGACATGATATTTCCTCCCGCACACTTACTTAATCTATCGCGATGCGGCTGCCCCTTCCGGGCGTACCCGGCGGCCTGCGCGCAATATTACATATGGGACTGTCCGTCGCGTGGTATTGTACAACTATTTTCCCATCAGGTCAATAGCATATATCCAAAATTTATTTTGCGTTTTACCATGCGTTGCTGCGCCCGTCCTTTGAGACGTCTATTTTTCCGGCCTCGCCGCCCGCGCGCCTCACATCCTCTTCCACGCCGATCATCCGCTCTATCTTGTATCCGGCGCTCTCTCCGCTGCCCATCTCCACCTTGACGCCCTTGTACAAAAATGTTATGTTACTTATATTCGACATATCCACATCGTCTATATCGCCCTGTACGCCCTTATCGCTTATAGCTCTGAGCAATTCCGTCAGATAATAGAGCCGTGTCTCCGATTCCGGCGCGACCTTCGCCTTGCCGCCCGGCGCCGGCGATATCAGCGCTATACCGCGCACCGCGATGTGCCGCGCACTCTCTCCCCCGTCTATCCGCTCCAATATCCGCGCGTCCGCGTCAATGAGCCAATCCTCTCCGTCGACTCTTATGACCGCCATCGGAACGGCCTCGCTGATTATTATCTCAATGGTATCCGGCAGTCTGCGCGTTATCCTCACCTCGCGTACATACGGCAGCTGCATCAGCCGCCGTCCCGCCGTGTTTCCGTCGACAAATATGAGATTGTCGCCGATCTCCAGCCCCGATTTGCCGATTATCTCCTCCGGCGCGTATCTCGACGCCCCGCTCACGATAATTGCCGTCACGCGAAAAAATACGCTGACGCCAAACGCGGACACAAAAACAATAAGCAGCAGGGCGACAGGCGTATACACAACCGCCGAACGCCCGTACCGCCTTACCCCGCGCCTGTCTGCCACTACTTCCATTCCTCCTCTTCCCCGGCTCACGCGCCTTGCGCGGTTTATCCGGTTTTTACCGTCACGCGGTCACGGTTCTGCTGATGTCCGCGCCCAGCGACCTCAGGGCGCCGGCGAGATCGTCATATCCCCTGTCGATGTGGCGGATTCCCGATATCTCCGTGACGCCCTCCGCCATGAGCGCCGCCAGCACGAGGGACGCGCCGCCGCGCAAATCCGTCGAGACGACCGGAGCTCCGCGAAGGCGCTTGACGCCTGTTACCATCGCGACGCGCCCCTCTGTTCTGATGTCCGCGCCGAGCCGCTTCATCTCGTCCGTGTGCCTGTATCTGTTTTCAAATATGTTCTCCACAAATACCGTCGTACCCTCCGCCTGTAAACACGCCGCCATGATGGGCGGCTGCGCGTCCGTAGGAAAACCGGGATACGGCCTCGTCACTATGGGGCGTATGGCGCGTCTCAAGCCGGACGCGTCAATCCGCACGCTGTCATGGCCGCCCGACACCCGGCAGCCCATGCCGGAAAGAGCGTCGGTCGCGGCGGCGAGATGCCCCGGCGTCACGCCCGTGAGCTCTATATCGCCGCCCGTGCAGGCCGCCGCGGCCAGGTACGTGGCGGCCGCTATTCTGTCCGGTATGACGCTGTGCTCGGTATCGCCGGAAACATCCGCGCCCCGCACCGTTATCGCAGGCGTGCCGGCGCCGTGTACCTGGTAACCCAGCCGCGCCAGGTAGCTCTGCAGATCCCATATCTCCGGCTCGCGCGCGGCGTTCGTTATCACCGTCGCGCCGTCGCAGCACACCGCGCACAGCATGGTGTTCTCTGTCGCGCCGACGCTCGGAAAATCGAGATTTACGCGTCGGCCCTTCAATCTCGCCGCCCGGCACGATATGCTGCCGCCATCCTGCGTTATCTCGGCGCCGAGGACGCGCATGGCGTCGAGATGCAGATCGACGGGTCTCGGACCCAGTTCGCACCCGCCCGGCATCGACATAACCGCCTCCCCGCATCGGGCCAGCACCGCGCCCAGAAATATCACGGATGAGCGCATCTCGCGCATGAGCTCATGCGGTATATCATGGCGCGTCACTGACGACGAATTGATTATCACGCTCCCGCCCTCCCGGGCGACGCCGCAGCCCAGATGCGTCAGGATCTTTATCGCGGCGTCCACATCGCTCAGACGCGGGCAATTGTGAATTACCGTCGTACCCCGCGCCAGAAGCGACGCCGCCATAATCGGCAATACGCTGTTTTTGGCGCCCTGCACTCTCGCGGAGCCCTCCAGCCTGTTTCCGCCATTCACCCGGAATATTTCCATATCGACTCCCCCAAAATGATTCTGTTCACCGCTTCGGTCTATGTACCGTATACTATGACCGCGATGCCGGGCGAGTGACAATTCGCTGCACTGGCCGTCAGTTTTTTACTCCGGGCGACGCATCGATACGACGATTTCGGCAATCCTCCGCGCGGCGTCCGGCGCGGCGCGCGCGCGCTGTGCCGCGGACATTACGCGCAGCGCGTCCGCGTTTCCGAGAAGCGAGACCACCCTCCTGTAGAGCGCGTCCGCCTCGCACTCACGCTCTGTAACGACATCCGCCGCGCCGGCCGCGCTCACGCCGCGCGCGTTTGCCTCCTGGTGGTTATTCGGCACGTAGGGCGACGGCACCAGCAGAGCGGGCGCTGCGGAGAGCGCCAGTTCCGCGAGCGTGGACGCGCCGGCGCGGCACATCACGAGGTCGGCCAATGCCATCAGCGACGCCATATCGTCGATATACGCCCGCACCTCGATACCGTCCGGCAGCCGCCCTACGCCCATCCCGCGCAGCCTTTCGAGCAATCTGCCGCGTTCCGGTTCGCCGCCGCCCGTAGCGTGAATATGGCGGAACGCGCGTTCCCGCGCGTTAATCGCGATAAATTCCGCCATAATCGAGTTCATTTTCTCCGCTCCGAGCGAGCCCCAAAAGGATACCAGCAAACGTTTCTCCCCGCGCGCGCCCGACAGCTCCCGCTCCCGCGCGGCCGGCAGCGTCGCGAACCCTCCGCGCACCGGCGTGCCGACCACTACCGTTCTGCCGGGCGCCCCGCGCGCCCACCCGTCGGCGGGAAACGCGGTGAGGATGCGATCCACCTTTCCCGACAGCAGACGCGTTGCGAGTCCGGGCAGCGCGTTCGGCTCGTGTATGAGCGTCGGTATCCCGAGCTTGCACGCCTTCTTCAGCACCGGATAGCAGACATAGCCCCCCGTTCCGAAAACGGCGTCCGGCCTGAAATCCCTCAGCAGCCGCTCCGCTTCCGCAAACGCCGCCGCCATATCGCGCAGCGCCGCGGCGTTGCGCGCCACGCTCCGCGGAGAAAAGGATCTCAGCAATCCGCTCACCTTGAGATTGACAAGCTCGTACCCCCCGGCGGGCACCAACCGGCTCTCAATACTCCTGCCCGCCCCGATAAACAGGAGCTTTGAATCAGGCATCATCTCCTTTATCTCGTCCGCCACGGCCAGCGCCGGATTGACGTGTCCCGCGGAACCGCCGCAGACGAATATAATCCGCGCCCCCATCGCTCAGCCCGTCCCCGAAACGGGTATTTCCCGCGAGATCGCCAATATTATCCCCATCTCGAACAGTTGCAGCAGAAGCGCGGTTCCGCCGTAGCTGAAAAACGGAAGCGAGATACCTGTGCTGGGGAGCATATTTGTAACGACCGCGATGTTGAGAAACACCTGCAGCGCAAGGAGGCTTGTTATTCCGGTGACGACGAGCGAGCCGAACCTGTCTCTCGCGTGCAGCGCGAGCCAGTAACCCCTGATGATCAGCATCGCAAACAGGGCGAGTACGAGTATCGCCCCTATAAATCCCAGTTCTTCGCAGTAGACGGAGAAGATATAGTCGTTATGTTCCATCGGCAGATACAGGTATTTCTGTCTCCCCTGTCCCAGACCCAAGCCGAACAGCCCGCCGGAGCCGATCGCGTACAGCGACTGTATTATCTGATACCCCTGGTCGCCCGACACGGACTCGGGGTCGAGCCACGCGGTTATCCTCTCCGAGGCGTAGGCGAACCGCGTCACCGTGAGATAAGCGCCCCCCGCCAGCAGGGCGCCGCACGCCGCAAACCACCTCAGCCGCGTGCCGCCCGCAAACATCATTATGGCGGCGATCGCGACTACGATCACGGACGCCGATATGTGCGGCTCGATATACAAAAGCGCCACCAGCAAGGCTACGACGACGACAAACGGCGCGACGCCGTATTTGAAAGTCCGCATACGTTTTTTGAACGCGCATATCATCGACGAAAACAGGAGTATCTCCGCGAGCTTAGCTATCTCCGACGGCTGAAACGTCGTCACGCCCAGATCTATCCAGCGGCGCGCCCCGTTGATCTTCGCGCCCACTACGGGTACGATGGCAAGCAGCACGATCGACAGAATCATCACGGGAAGGGCGGCGCGCCTGAACATCGACACGCGCACCCGCGACGTTATGAGCATCAGCGCGACGCCGAGTCCCGCAAAGCCTGTCTGGCGCATGAAATACCGCATCGGGTCTCCCTGCGTGTAATACGCGCGCGCAAAGCTCGCCGAGAGTATCATCACGACGCCGATTGCAAGCATTATCAGCGTGAGTACTAAAAACGGCAGGTCCAGATGTCCGCGCCCCGCCGCGATAGAGCCGTCGCCGCTTCCCGCCGCATCCTCCGGCGCCTCACCCCGGCGCTTCGTCTCGTATTCCCTGACAGCCAATTTCGCATACCCTCCTCTCACGCTGATATATTACGTCCGCTTTCCGCGCTCTCTCCGGGCAGCGCGCCCGCCGGCGCCGGTCTCCCCCGTCTCTTTCGGTCAGGCAAATGCGTTCCGGGCGGCGGCGGCAAAATAGGAGATAACGGCGAACACCGCCGATACGCCCGTAAATACGCCCACTATGCGGTATTCGCTCCATCCGCACATCTCGAAGTGGTGGTGCAGCGGCGCCATCTTAAAGAGCCGCTTTCCCTTCGTCCGCTTGAAGTAGGCCACCTGTATTATGTCGGACATTGTCTCCACGATATACACGACGCCGAGCGGCGCGATTATGAGCGGCATGTCCATCGCGAAAGCGAGCGAGCATATTATGGCGCCCAGGAACAGTGAGCCCGTGTCGCCCATGAACACCTTCGCGGGATGAAAATTGAATATCAAAAATCCCGCCAGACCGCCGGTCAGCGCGGCGGCCGCAAGTCCGGCGGCCGAGTATCCGAGCGAGAACGCGATTGCGGCGCAGCTCACCGCCACGGGAAGCGAGACGCAGGCGGCAAGCCCGTCCACTCCGTCCGTTATGTTCACCGCGTTGACGCTCGCTACTATTATAAACGACGCCAGCGCCAAATATACCGGCTCGGGCAGCATGAACGTCACGTTCGCGAACGGGACGTACAGTCTCGCCGACAGGTTGCCTGATATGCGCATGACGACGACGAAGAATACGGCGGCCGCGAGCTGCATAAAGAATTTCTGCCGCGCGGTCAGTCCCAGGTTCCGCTTCTTCCTCAGTTTCTCAAAATCGTCAAGAAAGCCTATAGCCGCGTAGATCAGGGCGAACAGCAGTATAAATATATGGCTCACATCTTCCCTGATTAGCCGATTCGCCCTCCCTGTCAGGCACGCGACGGCTATCCCGGCGATAAACATGAGCCCCCCCATCGTGGGCGTCCCCTCCTTGTTCTTGTGCCACGACGGACCGATGTCTAGTATTGACTGCCCCATCTTCGCGGCGCGCAGCGCCGGTACCAAAAACGCGCCCACCGCGGCAGTCACGGCGAACGATACGAGCGCTGTGATAACCAGCGTCGATATTTTCATAGTTGCAACCACGCCTTTGCTTCAAGCTTCATTTGTCATGAGCGAGCGAGCGCGCCACGATCTCCCTCTCGTCGAAAGGCACGCGTTCGGTTCCCAAAATCTGATACGTCTCGTGTCCCTTGCCCGCCAGAATGAGCACGTCGCCCGCGCGGGAGTTGTCAATTGCCCACTTTATCGCTTCACGCCTGTCCTCTATCACTACATGCGGCGTATTTTCCCGGTCTATGCCCGCGAGAATATCCCCGATGATCGCGTCGGGATTCTCCGTCCGGGGGTTGTCTGTCGTGACGATTATAAAATCCGACAGTCGCGCCGCGAGTTCGCCCATGATCGGCCGTTTTGTCTTGTCCCTGTCGCCGCCGCAGCCGAACATCGTCACAACGCGCCCGCCGGCGCCCTGCCGCACCGCCGTTATTATCTTCTCAAGAGCGTCGGGCGTATGCGCGTAATCTATCAGCACCGTAAAATCCCTGCCCGTCGGCGCCACCTCCGCCCTGCCCGGAACACCGGGACATTCGCCCAGCGCCCCGGCCGCCTCCCTGACGCCGATACCCATCAGCATCGCCGCCGACATAGCGGCCAGAGCGTTGTAGACGGAGAACATCCCCGGTATTCCAAGCTCCACCTTTTGCAGCACTCCGATTGTGAGCGCGCAAAATTCCGTCCTGTCGGAGTACAGCTTTATCCGTTTCGCCACGAGGTCCGCCTCGTCGCGGAGAGCGGAAAACGAGGTGAATTCTATGCGGCTATCCCGGGCGGAGTCCATAATCACGCGGGAAAAATCGTCGTCGAGATTTACAACGCCCCTCCGACATTGCCTGAAGAGCTTTGATTTAGCGCCGCCGTACTCCTCCATCGACTTGTGAAAATCGAGATGTTCCGCCGTCAGATTTGTGAAAACGCCCGTGTCAAACTCTATACCGTACACACGGTCGAGCGCGAGCGCGTGCGAGGACACTTCCATCACGGCGTATTCGCACCCCGCCTCGACCATCGCCGTGAAGAGCTCGTGCAGCTCGTAAGATTCCGGCGTGGTGAATTCCGTATGCATCTCCTCGCCGCCCACCATATTGCGTATCGTGCCTATGAGCCCGACTTTCGCGCCGGTCGCGCGCTCAATTATCTCCTTTATGAGGCATGTCACGGTTGTTTTGCCGTTAGTACCCGTCACCCCGATTATTTTCAGTTTATCAGCCGGACGCCCGAACAGATTGGCGGACATAACGGCGAGCGCCTCCCGCGTGTTCTCAACAGAGACGTAGGGCATCACGCCGCCCGCCGCGTCTCCCTGCGTCACGGCGCACACGGCCCCGTTCGCCGCCGCGTCGGCTATATGACCGTGGCCGTCGCAATTGAAGCCGCGGATGGCGACAAAAACGTCCCCCGGCCTCACGCGTCTGGAATCATAGCTGACGCCGGCGATCTCGGAATTCATATCCGCAGTCGAGCCGATAATTTCCAGCCCGCCGAGCAATTCCCTCAGCTTCATTTTATGACCATACCTCCCTGTCTCAATAATCCCCCAGCGTATTTCTGTCTATGAGCACCACGTCTATGATAGAACCGATCTTGACGCTCGAGTCCGGCGGCGCCGACTGCGTCGTCACCGCGACATCGCCGACGGACGCCGGAGCGCCGGATGAGCGTATGAACAGCCCGAGCTCCTCGAGCTGCGCCTTCGCGGCGTTATACGACTTCCCGCCCAAATCGGGCGCCGCCACCTCACCCTCCGGCGTCTCGGCGTCCGCGTATATTATCACCCTCGTCCCGGGCGATACGGTGCCGCCCGGCGCCGGGAGCTGTCCTGTCACCTTATCTCCTCCGCCCACGACGCGCACCGCAAGTCCCGAGGATTCGAGCACCGCTTGCGCGTCGCTCACGGTGTAACCCTCAACCTTCTTGACCTGTATGTTCATCTCCTTGACCTCATCCTCGGTGTACTGCGGCCGGATTCCCATGTAAGGGAGCACGTCGGACAGTATGCCGCCCACTACCGGCGCCGCCATCGCGCCGCCGCTGATATATATGCCGGACTCGTTTGTCGGATTGTCGAGCAGGAGCAGCACGATGATCTCCGGATCGTCAGCCGGCGCGACTCCGCAAAACGACACTATATACTCCTTCGGCTTGCCCTCCGCCTCCTCGGATGTCTTTGTGGTTGTTCCCGTCTTGCCGCCGATTCTGTATCCGCTGACATGCGCGTTCACGCCGGTACCCTCGCTGACTACGCGTTCAAGGATGTCCCTCACAATGCTCGACGTCTCGGAACTGATAACCTGCCGCACAACGGCGCTGTCGTCCGACAGCAGCACCTGTCCGCTCTGATCCGTTATCTGTTCGACGACGTGAGGCCGCACCAGATACCCGCCGTTTACCGTCGCGGAAACGGCCGTGATAAGCTGAATCGGCGTTATGTTAAACGTCTGTCCGAACGACGCCGCCGCGAGCTGCGACTTATTGTCCGCGTCCAAAAAGACCTCGTCCCGCCACCAGATGCTCCCGCTCTCTCCGGGCAGGTCGAAACCCGTCCGCTCAAAGAATCCGAACGCGTCGATGTACTCGTAGAACTTTTCGGCCCCAATCCTCATGCCGATGTTCACAAGCGCGACATTGCACGAATTCTGCATCGCCTGCGCCAATGTCTGCGAGCCGTGTCCGGCCGATCTCCAGCATTTGAGCGGATCGGTTCGCCCCGGTATCTGCTCGGCGGGTATGGCGCCGCCGCAGTAAAACGTGTCGTCCTCGTGTACCACACCCTCCTCCAACGCCATCGCCAGGGTTATTATCTTGAACACGGAGCCGGGTTCATACGTGTCGGACAGCGCCTTGTTGCGCCACTGCCGGAGGAGCGCCTCGTTGAGCTTTGTTCCGTACTCCTCCGGATCTGTTATGAGGTCGAGTTCCGCGCGGTCTTTCTCGCTCACCTCGAGATAGTTGTTGAGGTCATATTTGCCTTCGTTCGCAAGCGCGAGTATTCTGCCCGTTTTCGGATCCATTGCTATGCAGGCGCCGCCGTTTTGGATATCATAGTCCGCTATGGCCTGCGCCAGATATTTCTCGACATAGTGCTGGATATTCGAGTCTATTGTGAGCGTGATGTCGCTGCCGTCGCTGGCGTCGTAGTAGTCTTCAAAATCATTGAACAACAGATCCGTGCCGCGCTCGGTCTTCAGCCTCACTACGGCGCCGTTAGTACCCGTCAGATAGCTGTCGAACTGCGCCTCAAGCCCTTCCAGTCCGTAGTTTTCGTCGCCCACGAAACCTATCACCTGACAGGCCAGCGTACCGTAGGGGTAGTAGCGCTTCGTATCCGCCTCCAGGTGTATGCTCTTCAGTCCGTGTTCCTCCTTGAACGCCCGCACCTGCTCGGCCGTCTCCTGCTCCACCTTTGTTTTTATTGTGCTGTACCACGACTTTGTATCGAGCGTTTTCTCCAGTATGGACGCCTTATCGACGCCCAGCAGCTCGGACAGGCCGCTCGCGACAAACTCCGGGTCCTCCCCGTACAGCTGCATCTCATACGGACTCAAAAATACTGTGTCGGCCGACGCGCTCATCGCGAGTATCTTTCCGTTCGCGTCGTATATCGTGCCGCGCGAGGCGGCTATCGTCGTCTGTCTCGTCTGCTGTTCCACCGCGCGCTCTTCGTAGTATTCGTGCTTCCTGATTTGTATGTCGTACAGCCTGACGGAGAGCGCCGCAAACGCGATTACGCCGCACACCGCGAGCAGCACAAAAGTGCGTCCGAGTATTACCCTGTTCGTCTTCAATTCCGCGCCGCCGCGTTCCACAAGCACCACCGCTTCCTTACACGTTTACAACTACAAAATCATTGCAAACGAAATGACCCGGTCCAGTAATAGCTATTGCCCCGCTACCGGAAGTATTCCAGCAGCGACACTATAAACTCTGTCATGTCGTCGATTAAATTGCCTTTCTCCGGCGCGGCGTCCCGGATTATCACAGCCTTGTCGGCCGCCGCGGCGCTGCTTATAGTTCCGATCTGTCCCTCTGACGCCGGCTGCATACCCAGCGCGTTTACGGCGTATGTCTCAATCTGCGCCATATCGAACACGTTCTCATACGCAATCCTCAACCTGCGTTCCTCGTCCGCCAGGGCGTTAAGCTCCATTTTGAGATCGACCGTAGACTTTGAAACGGTGTTCATACTCACATACGCCAGCACGACAAGCGTCATCAGCGCCGCGATTATAATAAAACCGACTGCGGAGAACAGCGATACGCCGTAAGCTCGCGTCTCGCGCTGCGACGCCCTCTCCGGAGCGCCCGTCCGGACGCGCTCCGGAACCGGCGCCGTCCGCGTTCCCGGACGGGCGTATTGCTCCGCGCCTGCCGCCATCCCTGCGGTTGCTCTCACCTGACTTGAATATGTTGCCGCGTAATCCGCGGCGGCGGCCTGTGCCATTGGGTAGCCCTCCATATCGGGATTATATCGCTCGCCGCGAACGGATCGCGGCGAGCGCTCCGCGCGCCGGTAACGCGCCTTCGGGCCGGCGTCCGGCGCCCTGCGCTCACGCGCCTCGCCGTGACTTTACGCCCCGGAATCTGTCAAACTTTCTCGGCAACGCGCAGCTTTGCGCTCCTCGCCCTCGGATTTGCCTCTATCTCCGCCTCTCGCGGTATCGTTGGCTTTCGCGTCACAACCCGCAGCGTCTGTTTGAAGCCGCATACGCAAACGGGGAAATCCTTCGGACACACGCACCCGCGCTCGCGGCTCAAAAACGCCTCTTTTACCATTCTGTCCTCGAGTGAGTGAAAGGTAATAACGCATATGCGCCCGCCGGCCGAAAGCCTGTCCGGCGCCGCCTCCAGCATTCTCCCAAGCTCTCCGAGCTCGTCGTTGACGGCTATTCGTATCGCCATAAACGATCTGCGAAGCGGGTTCTGTCTCTCCCGCAAACCCTCCGGCGGCATCGCGCCGCGGATTATCCCGGCGAGCTCGCCCGTACTCTCTATCGGCTTTTCCAGTCTGCGTCTCACTATCGCGCGGGCTATGCGCCCCGCGTAGCGCTCCTCCCCGTACTCGCGCAATATCTCCCGCAGTTCCGCTTCCGGCGTCTCGTTTATCACATTTCGCGCGGAGTACCCGGCGCTGCGGTCCATCCGCATATCGGCCGGACCGCCCGCCATATACCCGAAACCCCTTTCGGGGCTGTCAAGCTGCATCGACGATACGCCGAGATCGAACAGCATACCGTCCACCGTATCCACGCCCAGCCCGTCCAGAATTTGCGCGAGATTTCCGAAGTTTCCGTGTACGAACGTCACCGCGCTTCCGAAACGCCCCAGTACATCCCGCGCGCGCTCTATCGCGCTCTCGTCCCTGTCGATGGCTATCAGTCTGCCGCCGTCCAGCTTCGACGCTATCAAAACGCCGTGTCCTCCCAGTCCGCACGTGCCGTCGAGATACGTCCCGTCCGGTCTGAGTTTCAGGCTGTCCGTCGCCTCGCCGGCCATCACGGGTACGTGCTCCGTCATCCCAGATCCTCCATCGCGCTCAAAAGGTTCTCCGGCGACGTCTCAACGTCGTCAACCGCGCCCCATGTGTCGGAATCCCAAAATTGCGCGCGCTTACCCGCGCCCACTACGGCGACGTTCTTCTTCAATCCGGCAAAGTCGCGCAGCTGCTGCGGCAGCAGTATTCTCCCCTGAGAATCGAGCGTACACGCCACGGCGTGCGCGAAAAACGGGCGGAACTTACTCTGTCTCAGCCTGGGCAGCGCTTCTACTTTCTGTGTGAACTCCGTCCATCCTGTTTCCGAGTACGCTTCGAGACATTTTTCATGCGAGATCGTGACGTGGAAGGACTCCCCCAACTCGTCCTTCAGGCGCGCGGGAATAAACAGACGGCCTTTCGCGTCGATACTGTGCGAAAAAACACCTTCCATCTGTCGTCATCCCTCTCGCGCTTTTAGTGTGGGATTTTGCTTCACATCACTCCACATATCACCACTAAGCCCCACTATTATAATGGGAGATTCCGAGGAATGCAATAGCTTTTTTAGTCGATAAATGCCGACATCCTACAGTCCGCGGCGCCCCATACCTCCCGCAAAGACCCATATAACACAACATCTAGTGTCTCGCGGCCGTGTTATGCGGATATGTAGTGTCAAACGCTTGCCTTCGTCATTATGCAAAAACTTTTGCCATAATTTTAATATTTTTTGTGCAAAAATACTAAATACGCTTTCAGAACCTTCACCAGGCTCTGACGACGGCCGTTCCATACGGAGTGAAACCTTGTCCTGTCCGCGCGCGACTTCGTCCCATGCCGACGAGAAACCAAGCCGCGAAGCGGCTGTTTCGAGGAGGAGAGGAGGAGCCCCGGAGCGAGCGAGCTTTCGGCTTTAGCCGGAAGCGAGACTTAGCTAAGGGTGCTCCGACGAAGCGCACCACATCAATCGCCGGAGAATATGATGAATCGTCAGATTATATCTTCAGCAATTGGAACGGGGTCGTGCCATGAAGTGTGATAACAGCGATAACAACGCTTGTATAAAGATGCGCAGGGTATCCGGCGAAGATCCGCCACAGGGCGGACGGCGCGTCGTTTGCGGCATGTATCCCAATCATTCCGCAGGAACGGCGTGCTGTGTTGCGGGGCCTGCGGGACCGGCCGGCCCCAAGGGCGAACCGGGGAAACCCGGGCCGCGTGGCGGCGCTGGACCCCAAGGCTCGCGGGGGCCGCAAGGCGGCGCGGGGCCTCAAGGTTCGCGGGGAGCGCAGGGCGACGCGGGACCTCAAGGCCCGCAGGGAGCGCAGGGCGACGCGGGACCCCAAGGTCCGCGGGGACCGCAGGGCGATGCGGGATCTCAAGGCCCGCAGGGACCGCAGGGCGACACAGGGCCTCAAGGCCCACAGGGAGCGCAGGGCGATACGGGACCCCAAGGCCCGCAGGGGGCGCAGGGCGATACGGGACCCCAAGGCCCGCAGGGACCGCAGGGCGATACGGGACCTCAAGGCCCACAGGGAGCGCAGGGCGATACGGGACCTCAAGGCCCGCAGGGGGCGCAGGGCGATACGGGACCTCAAGGCCCGCAGGGAGCGCAGGGCGACACGGGGCCTCAAGGCCCGCAGGGAGCGCAGGGCGACACGGGGCCTCAAGGCCCGCAGGGAGCGCAGGGCGATACGGGATCCCAAGGCCCGCAGGGAGCGCAGGGATTGCAAGGCGTCCCCGGAGCGATCGGACCGCAAGGGCCGCAAGGCGCGCAAGGAGTTCAGGGCGATCCCGGCCCCGCCGGAGCGCAGGGTATTCAGGGTCCGCCGGGAGCAAACGGCGCGGACGGCGCCGGAGTCAGCATTCGAGGTTCCTACGACAGCGAAGCGGCCCTTACAGCGAATCATCCGGGCGGGAGCGCGGGAGAGGCGTATCTGGTCGGCGGAGATCTGTACGTGTGGGACACCGCGTCCAAGGCTTGGGAAAACGTGGGAAATATCACGGGGCCGCAAGGCGTACAAGGGCCGCAGGGGGTGTCCGGTCCGCAAGGCGTACAAGGAGATCCCGGGCCTCAAGGCCCAATCGGTCCGCAGGGGGCGAAGGGCGATACGGGACCTCAAGGTTCGCAGGGGGCGAAGGGCGACACGGGGCCTCAAGGT
>JAITKI010000057.1 GCA_031278515.1 Oscillospiraceae bacterium
AACCACGGCTTCATCGGCGCCATGCCGGAGTTTATGAGAAGCAGGGACTTGTCCCCCTGCGGCACGAGCGAAAAACTCGGCAGACGCAGATGCCCTTTCGACTCGTAAAAGCGCAGGAACGTCTCCCGCAGTTCGTTAAGTCCGTATTTTTCCATTGATATGACCACATCCTTTCATGTTACTCCGGCGCCGTACGGACACGTGGCGCTAACGGAGCTTGAGTTCGCTTTAAGGTTTCTGCTCCTCAAAAGAGGAAATCGTCTCCGCCCATCTCGCGTATCGCCCGATCATCTCTTCGCAGGAT
Source organism: Oscillospiraceae bacterium (assembly GCA_031278515.1). GTDB lineage: Bacteria > Bacillota > Clostridia > Oscillospirales > Oscillospiraceae > JAISBX01. Next base: position 305 of record JAITKI010000057.1, read on the forward strand.
GCCGAATCGCCGGCTTTCGCAAGTATGTAAACCTTAATTTTCGGTTCCGTGCCGGACGGACGGACTACTATGTGCGCGCCGTCTTCCATTATGAAGCGCAGCATATTTGAACCGCGCAGCTCAAGCCGGGAAGTCTCGCCTGTCGCGGTATCCGTCTCGACGCCTTTCTTGTAGTCGCGCCGCGCCGTGACGCGCGCTCCGGCAATCTCGCCGGGCGGATCCGCCCGCAAACGCGCCATGAGCCGCGCCATATCGCGCAGACCGTCGACGCCGGGCATCACTATGCCGACAGTTTTTTCCGCATAGTGCCCGTATCTTTCATAAAGCGCGTCGAGCGCGTCGTGGAGCGTCATCCCGCGCGAACGATACCACGCCGCCATCTCCGCTATCAGCATCGACGCCGTAACGCCGTCCTTATCGCGCACAAAGTCGCCCGCCATGTAGCCTATCGCTTCCTCAAAAGCGAAAATAACCTTTGCTTTGCGCGAGGACTCGAGCTCTTTCATCTTCCCTGCGAGGAACTTGAAACCGGTGAACGTATCGTAGCAGCGGACGCCGCCCGACATCGCGACGACGCGCGCCATGTCCGTGGAGACGACGGATTTGAGCACGGCCGGGTGCTTTGGCATTTTGCCCGCCGACGTTCTGGCGGATACAATATAATCAAGCAGCAGAACACCCATCTGGTTGCCGGTTATAGGTGCGTAATTACCGTCGCGGTCCGGCGCCAGCGCCGCCACTCGGTCGCAGTCGGGGTCTGTGCCTATTACGACGTCGGCCTTGTGCTCGCGCGCCAATACCTCCGCCAGCGCGAAAGACTCGGGATTTTCGGGGTTCGGCGAGGCCGCGGTGGGAAAGTCGCCGTCAGGTATCATCTGCTCCCGCACGCAGATTATGTTTTTTACGCCGAGTCTGCGCAGCGCGTCCGGCACGAGACGGCGCCCGGCGCCGTGGAAAGGCGTGTACACGAGCGTGAAGTCCGCGCGGGGAGTGAAGCCGCACTTTTGTCCCATGACATTGTCCAAAAAAAGCGTGTCGGTCTCGGTGCCCATTTTGTCTATCAAGCCGCCGGCTATCGCCTCGTTCCAGGCGATGGATTTCACGGACTTAAACATGTCGTTCACGGCCATGCGCTCCGCTATCGCGGCGGCGTGGCGCGGCGGCAGCTGCGCGCCGTCGGACCAGTACACCTTGTACCCGTTGTACTCGCGCGTATTGTGGCTTGCCGTTATGTTGACGCCCGCGGAGCAGTCGTATTCGCGTATCGCGAACGACAGCTCCGGAGTGGGGCGGTCGGAATCGAATATCAACACGCCTATGCCGTTTGCCGCCATGACGCGCGCCGCCGTCTGAGCGAACTCCGGGCTGTTGCGGCGCGTATCGCGGCATATCGCGACGCGCGGTCTGCTAGCGCCGGCATGTTCGCGCAGGATGACGTCCGCGAACGACTGCGTGACATGGCGTATCACGTGTACGTTCATCCTGTTTGTCCCGACCGCCATGATCCCGCGCAGTCCGGCCGTGCCAAAGTCCAGCGGACCGTAAAATCTGTTCTCTATCTCCTTTTCGTCACCCTCTATAGATAGCAGCTCGTCCCTCTCGGCGTCGGACAGCGCCGGGGAATTCAGCCACTCGTAATACGTCTCCAGATGTCCCATGACAGATCGCGCCCCCTAATCAAGCAGTCGTGAATCGAGCGGAACCGCGCGCCTCTCATAGCTCGGCATGATCTCCGTCCGGTACGGCGTCCGCGTCCAAAATGTCACGCGCCTCTTCAAGCCGCGTCTCCGGCACGTATATATCGACGCCGCCTCCCGGAAATCCGGCTATCACCTTGCCCAGCACGCCGTTATTCGGGTACTGCGTGAGCGTGGGTATCCCGTATGCGCCCAACAGGTTGAGCAACAGCTCAAAATCGAGCGTACCGCCGTCTACATGCGTCAAAAACGCCGGGGCGACAGGTTCCCCGGGGGACGCGTCGGGCCACGCGGCCCGCTTGTCGTCTCTTTTTGCGCTCATACGTTCACCGCCCTCCGCGTCACGCGCGCCCGTCGCGCTCCGCCGTTATTTTCGCGATGAACTCATCCGCCGTCATCGCCCCAAGATCCCCCTCGGCGCGTGAGCGCACGGCAAGCGTCCCGGACTCCGTTTCCTTGTCCCCGAGCACGAGCATATACGGGATCTTCCGCAGCTGCGCCTCGCGTATCTTATACCCGATCTTCTCATTGCGCGGATCCGTTTCCGCGCGGAACCCGAGGTCCGTGAGAGCGCAGGCGACGCTC
>JAITKI010000062.1 GCA_031278515.1 Oscillospiraceae bacterium
GGAAAATGCGAAATATTACAATTTTTGCTCCGTCGCACGGGACGCACTCCTCGCAAAAATTCTTTTCGCCTACGCCGAAAAGGACGGGAGAGCGAAAATCGCTACAAACGAAAATATTCGGCACTGAATTTCAGTTGCAATTTATAAAAATTACGTTATAATAGCGGCGGAGGGGCATTGGAGTGGGGAAAAAGGAAAAACTCATAGCAAGATTGAAAAGTAATCCTAAAGACTTCACTTTTGATGAAATACGCAATGCCCTTAAATCTCTGGGTTTTGAAATGCACACCATAGGGAAGACAAGCGGTTCGCGGATGAAATTTATGAGGGACGGCACGGCGATTATTTTGCACAAGCCTCACCCCCGAAATGAACTGTTGGAATACCAAATCAAACAGGTGCTGGAAATTCTGGAAAAGGATGCGCTGATATGAAAAATACGGACGCAGGCAAAAAGGCAAGCGCCATGGAGTACAGAGGATATTACGGTACGGTCGGCTTTTCCGCTGCGGATGATGTGTTTTTCGGGAAAGTCGCCGGGGTGAATAGTCTGATTTCTTTTGAGGGCGACAGCGTACAGGGTTTGAGAGCCGATTTCGAGGGTGCGGTGAACGACTATCTCGAGATGTGCGCCGATAAGGGCATAGAGCCTGAAAAGGCGTACAAGGGAAGTTTTAATGTGCGCGTGTCGCCGGAGTTGCACAAAGCGCTGGCGTTGTATTCGGCCTCACACGGCAAGACGCTCAATTCCGCCGTGGAGGAGGCCATCAGCCACTATATTACGCCAAACAATTCGTGAGGTTTGCCATGAAAGTATACGTACTGAAAAACGGTATGAATGTAGACAGCATAAAAAACGAACTCATCGCCTGTGACGACCCTGACGAGCGGTTTAACTTCCCGTCGTGGACGGTGCTGATAAAGCACCCGGACGGCAATATACTGTTCGACGCGGCGTGTCACCTGAATCCGGAGCGCCAAGCGCCGTTCATAATGGAAAATCTGCGCATGACGCCGGAGGACGACCCCGTGTATCGCGTGCGCGAGGCCGGAGTGGAACCGGAGAATGTGAATTATATTCTGCTCTCGCACATGCATCCGGACCACTTCGGGTACATCGACAAGTTTCCGAACGCCGAGATAATAGTCTCCGACAACGAATTTGCCGGCATATTGAAGGACACGGCGATGGGGCGTTTCCCGTTTGTCAAAGACGTCGTGTATTTTATGCAGCAGGGACTTAAATGGAGTCTCTTCGACGACGACGTGAAGTTTAAGGAGCTCATGCCGGGCGTGACTATAGTCAATTTCGGGCGTGGCCACTCCTATGGGATGCTTGGCCTGCTGCTGGAACTGCAAAACGACGGCGCCAAACTGCTCATCTCCGACGTCATATATTCCTCGGAGAATGTGGGGCCGCCGCTGCGCAGGCCGGGCATATGCAGGGATCCCGAAAACTGGCTGCGCGCGATGGAATACACGCTGGCGCTCGCGAAGGAGCGCGGCGCCGAAATATGGTACGGCCACGACCTCGCCCAATTCGAGACGCTGCGCCGCTCACCGGAGTATTATTCATAAATCGAGACATAGCGTTTTTATAGAAAGGTCATGTGATAATTGTGGAAAAAATGCTTGAGGGACAGGTTGCGATAATTACGGGAGCCACCAGCGGGATGGGGGAGGCCGTGGCCAGGTTGTTTGCAAAAGAGGGCGCGTCCGTCGTAATCGGCGGCAGGAGCGTTGGAAAGGGCGAGCGGTTGGCGGCGGAGATCGGCGCTCAGGGCGGCGTCGCGCGCTACTACGGACCGCTCGACGTCACGAGCGAGGAGAGCAACAAGCTCACGGTGGATAAGACGCTCGGGGAGTTCGGTAAAATCGACATCCTGGCCGCGTTTGCCGGAAAGACGTTCGACGGCGAGGGTCTTGATCCGAAAACAAGTTACGAGAAGACCATCGAGTCGAATATGACGGGTACGTATAACACGGTTTTTACCGTGCTCCCGCATATGAAAGAGCGAAAATCCGGCAAAATCGTGATATGCTCGTCAAACGGAGCGTTCAACCCGACGACGCCCGCGTATTCGTACCATATGGCGAAAGCCGGCTGCGAGTCATTAACGGTGAATCTCGCCATGGAGGTGGCGCCGCTCGGCATACGCGTCAACTGCGTAAAGCCAGGGCCAATACGCACCTCGTTTTGGGACGAACTGGCCTCCGGCGACGAGCTTGAGAATCTGCTCGACGGCATAGCTCGCCACGAGGTGCCGCTCGGGCGTATAGGAACGGCGGATGATATAGCCGGCCCGACGCTGTTTCTGTGCAGCGAGTTGTCGGCGTATATCACAGGCCTGTGCATGTACGTCGGCGGGGGCATCGGATACGTCTACTCGCATCCGCAGAGCTTCCTGCTCGGAAAAACGCCGACGGGGGGAGTTTGACCGCGATAAGCGGCGAGTGTCAGAGGGTTTTTAATGAGTTGTAACGAGGGCATGGTATTCAATATTCAGAGATACAGCATAGACGACGGGCCGGGGATACGCACGACGGTTTTTCTGAAAGGGTGTCCCCTGCGGTGTCCGTGGTGTTCAAACCCGGAGTCACAGAGCGCGGCGCCGCAGCTCCAGTACCGCTACACGTCCTGCCAGAAGTGCGGGACGTGCGCCGGGGTCTGTCCAAACGGCGCGATAACCCTGACAGGCGGCGGCATAGCTATTGACCGCGTGAAGTGCGTCGTCTGCGGGGCGTGCGCGAGGGAGTGTCCCGCCGAGGCGCTGGCGATAAAGGGAGAACTCATGAGCGTCGATAAGGTGTGGAAGGTGATAAGGCGCGACGCCGTGTACTACGAGACTTCCGGAGGCGGCGTGACGTGTTCGGGCGGCGAGATACTCATGCAGCCGGAATTTGTGGCCGCTATATTTAAAAAATGCCGGGACGAGGGCATACACACGTGCGCCGATACGTCGGGCTTCGGTTCGGCGGACGCGATGCGCGCCGTCCTTGAGTACGCGGATCTCCTGTACTTCGACTTGAAGCACATGGATCCGCGCCGCCACGAGGAATTGATGGGCGTTCCGCTTGACGCCATACTGGATAATCTGCGGCTGGCGGCCGAATCCGGCGTCGATATAACAATACGTATACCACTGATACCCGAGTACAACAGTTCGGCGGAAAACATTGAGGCGGTGGCCGACGCGGTGCGCGGCATAGCCCCCTCCGCCGCAATCTCCGTCCTGCCCTACCACAAGTACGGCGCGAACAAGTACGCGTCCGTCGGCATGGAGTACGCCTTGGACGACCTGCGCGAGTGTACCCCGGAAGAGCTCGACCGCGTCCGCGATATTTTCGTATCGCGCGGCTTTGAGTGCGCTGTCAGCAAATAAAATCGCCGATGCGGCGCGAGGCGTTCTTTCCGCTTCATTTCCATATGCCCCCAATTTTCGAAAGTGTGGTTGGCTTAATATGTACGAGTGTAAGTATCCGCATCTGTTCTCTCCGATAAGACTCGGTAATACGCTGTTCCGCAACCGGATATTCGGCGCGCCTACAGGCTATCAGGAGCTGACTTCCGAAGAGTTTCCGACCGCCGAGGCGGTGGCGTATTACGCGCGTAAGGCGCGGGGCGGATGCGCTTCTGTTGCGGTGGGCGAGTGTATAGTTGACTCAAAGCACGGCAAGGGCGGGCAGAATCACATACCGCTCGACGATCCGGAATCTGCGGGCGCGCTCACCGCGCTGGCGGAGGGCATTTCCCGGTACGGCGCCGTCGCCGTGGCGGAGCTGCAGCACGCGGGGATGTACGCCGAGCAATCGCAAAAGCTCGGGTACACGGTTTACGGACCTGTGACCGCCGAGTCGGTGCGCGGCGATATTGCGCACGCGGGCGGCGCCGGTACGCGCGTGCTTGCGATGACTGAAGAGGTCATTGAGGAGACCATAGAGGCGTACGCTTCGGCCGCGCTGTTCGCCCGGCGCTGCGGCTTCGGGATGGCGCTTATACACGGCGGACACGGGTGGCTGATGTCTCAATTTTTGTCGCCGCATGTCAACACGCGCGGCGACAGGTGGGGCGGTTCGTTTGAAAACCGTATGCGTTTCCCGCTTGCCGTAGCCGACCGCATACGCGAAAAATGCGGAAGGGGTTTCCCCATCGAATTCCGGATGTCGGTCACGGAGGCGAATCCGAACGGATACGGACTCGACGAGGGCGTCAAGATCGCGATGGCGCTCGACGGTCACGTCGATCTCATACACGCCTCGGCCGGACACCACGAGGTCAGGGACGCATTTGTTGTAACTCACCCGTCGATGTTCCTGCCGGACGGCTGTAACGCGTACCTGGCCGCGGAGATAAAGAAGCGCGTAAAGACGCCGGTAGCCACTGTCGGTGCCTTCACCGAACCCGAATTGATGGAGGAGACGGTCGCGTCCGGACGCGCCGACATCGTGGAACTGGCGCGCGAACTCATAGCGGACCCGGATATGCCGGCAAAGGCGCGGGCCGGACGCGGGGACGACGTGGTCAGATGTATGCGCTGCTTCACGTGTTTTTCTAATCTGCTGTCGAACCGGCAGTTCTGCTGCGCCGTCAACCCGGAAATAGGCGTCGAGCTCCAAGCGGAGCGCGCCGCGCCGTCTTCCGTGAGAAAGACTATACTTGTGGCGGGCGGCGGCGTCGCCGGAATGCAGGCGGCGCTGACGGCGTCCGGACGCGGACACGACGTCATACTGTGTGAAAAATCGGAGCGTCTCGGCGGCGCGCTGCGTTGCGAGCGCGACGTGCCTTTCAAGGAGAAACTCTCAAAGTATCTCGACTTGCAGGAATACAAGGTGACGAGCGCCGGTATCGACCTGCGTCTCGGCGTAGAGGCGACGCCGGAGCTTGTGCGGGACATCTCGCCTGACGTCGTCATAGCGGCGCTCGGCGCGCGACCGATAAAGCCGGATATCGAGGGCGTCGACGGCTCGCATGTGTACGGCGCCGAGGATGTATACCTGAACACGTCGCTTGCCGGTGAACGAGTCGTCATTCTGGGCGGCGGTCTCGTCGGTACGGAGCTCGCGATCTTTCTCGCCGGTCTCGGCAGAAGCGTGACAATAATCGAACTCATGCCGGAACTTTCCGACGGCGGAAACCAACTGCACGGTCTGGCGCTCGGCGTGAAGCTGCGCGAACTGGGAATCAAGCTTGCGCTCGGCGCGCGGGCGCTGAAGATAGACGGCGGTGTAACGGCGCGGGAGCCGGACGGCGCTCACGCGGTGTTTGCGGCCGATACCGTCATTTACGCCGTCGGACAGCGTCCCCTGTGGGACGAGGCCGACGCACTTAGATTTCTTGCCCCGGAATTTTACCAGATTGGCGACTGTCTCGCCCCAAAGAATATCCGCGAGGCGACAAGAGCCGCGTATTCCATCGCGGGGATGATATAGTTATTACTCCCCCGATTAAACCTTGCGCGTGATTCGGATATAAACTCTACAGTAACGGACTACTGCTTGTCTCTAATTGCCGGGAGACGCAGCGTTTAATTGGTATCTCAATACATTTCGCCGAATTTCAACCTGAGCAGAACAAACAAAACCCGCGCGAGACACAAGTCTCGCGCGGTTTTTGTTCGTTCGCGCTCGCGCTTTGGCGCGCGGCCTTACCGATGGGCAGACGTCGGCGCGGTTCCGCCAAAATAAAATACTTGTGGCTCATCGCCGTTTCAGGTGGGTAAGGAAAAATTCAAGTTGGCGGCTTCAAGACAAATCGTCGAAATGAAGGAATAATTTCGTTTGTGATGGCTTTGCCATCACAAACGAGTCACGGGAGCAGGGATCTCGCCGTGAGCGGCTCGCAAAGAGCATTTTCCGAGGAATAAATCCCCGGAAAATGCGGAATATTACAATTTTTGCTCCGTCGTACGGGACGCACTCCTGTGCAAAAATTCTTTTCGCCTACGCCGAAAAGGACGGGAGAGCGAAAATCGCTACAAACGAAAATATTCGACGGGGACATATGAGATTACAGATGGAGGTTTTAAGATGAAAGGGCATAATAAGATTATCTCAGCGGTGGCGGTACTCGCGCTCTCCGCAGCGCTCGCGTCCTGCGCGTCCTTGAGGGAAAGCTTTCGCGCCGGAGTGAAAGAAGCGTCAAAGGGCAGCATACAGACGGGCGCGTGGTCGGAGGATGGAAAGACGTTCACAAACGAGTGGTCGAACGTCAAACTGTCGCTGCCGGAAGGATACAGGGCGCTGAGCCCGGAGGAGATAGAGCAGACTGTGGGGGCCGGCGAGGAGGTAGTCGTAAACGACGGAAACAGGGCGTCCTACGACATCGCGAAGATGCGCACCGCGTACGACTTCATTATTGCAGCCGCAGACGCGGGCGTACCCAACATCATGCTGATATACGAGAATATAGGCGCAAGCCCTCTGACAAAGAATCTCAACGAGGGCGAATACTTCGACATGATGGCGGAGCAGTTGGAAACGATGGACGCGCTGAACTATGAGGCGACAGGTACGGAAACGCGCGAGGTCGCGGGTGAGAGCTGCACGGTCGGTATGCTCATGCTGGCCGACGGCGCGGCATTTCAGGATTACTACATACGCAAGCAGGACGACGTGATGATCGTGCTGAGCGCGACGTATACGGCCGACACGCGCGACGCGGCGCTGGATGTCGTCGCGTCGATCGAGACGGCGGCGTGACGCCCCGGGCGTCATCTCTCCAACAGTTCCGCGAGGAGTCCGGCGTCCGTCTTCGCCATCTCCGCGCACTCGCGCGCAAGATGCTCCAGCTTGTCGGAGAGCTCCGCGCGCTTTTCCGAGACAGCGCGCGCGATCTCGAGCGCCCGGCGCGCGTCGAATTCGCCCGGCGCGCCGAGATTAGGCATCCCGAGCGTTTCCAGGTAGGCGCGGAGTTTGGGATCCACATCGATGCCGAGCGACGGCGTTCCCACGCGGGCCGCGAATATCAGCGCGTGAAGCCTCATGGACACCGTGAACTCCGCCTCGCCTATAATCGCGAAATATTCACCCAATGTCAGTTCCCGCGGCGGGATTACAGCCGGTCTTTTCATCGCTCCCGCCAACACGCGGCAGACGTCCGCGTCGCCGGACGGATGCATGGGGAGCAGCAAAACGGCAAATCCCAGCTCGGAGTTCACCATATCGCCGAAGCGCGCGAGTTCCGGTATGAAGCTGTCGTCCGCGCCCCACTGTCTCACGGAAAACACGACGAACGGGCGTGATACGTCGAGACCCGGAGATTTCAGTATCTCGCGTCTCACATCGGCGCCGGGAATATCCGACGTGAATACGGGATCGCTTGTGACGGCGATATCCTCCCGGGCGACGCCCATTGATACGAGCTCCGCGCGCGAGTGCGCGTCGCGGAGCGTGACGACGTCGGCCGATTCGACGGCGCGTCTCACGCGCCGCCTGTTTTTCGCGCGCGTGACGGGGCCTATGCCGTTTGCGTATATCATGACGCGGCGCCGCAGCGCCCGCGCGAGAGCGAGAATCGCGAGATAATACAGGAGCGAGCGCGTGGACGTATAGTCCTGGAGCAGGCTCCCGCCCCCGAATACGAGCGCGTCGCACCGCCGCAGGGCGCGCAGTACGCTCGCCGGATTAAAGCGGTTGATAGCCCTGTAGCCATACCTCTCACGCGTAGCCCGCGGCTTTTTTGAGAGTACGGTGATCTCCGTACCCGCGCGCGTTCCGGCGATTGAATCGTGCACGGCTTGCATTATCGCGTCGTCTCCGGCGTTACCGAAACCGTAGTAGCCGCTCATCACCACGCGCCGCGGCCCGTCGAGACTCGCGTAAACCCGCTCGCAGTCGTCCGTCATCCTGGCGACGGAATAGTCCGACGCCGTGAGCTCGCGCCCGAACGTCCCGAGACGCGCGGAGCGGGCGTCGAATTCCGCAGTACCAAAGTCGCTGAAAAACTCCGCTATGTCCTCTCCGAGGCGCGGGGCGGACGTCTCCCCGTGCCCTCGGCACGTAAAATTTGTCTCCGCCGCGCTTTCGAGGGCGCTCTCCGAAAACAGTCCCAGGTACCCCTCGCTCCCGGCGAGTACGACGGGCTTCCCGCAGGCGCACGCCTCAAGAGCGGCGCGAGAGACGCCGACAAAGAGATCGCAGGCCGCCAAAAGCTCGCCTATGTCCGTGCGCGCGCCGGTCAGCGTGACAATCTCGCGCCCGAGTTCACCGTTGACGCGCGACGCCGTCTCGCGAAATTCGTGTTCCGCGTCCCCGCCGCCCACAATGACAATCCTCAATCCCGAAATGGCGCGTCCGAGGGATGGCGCCGCCCCGAGTAAACCGCGAACCGCCGCGGTCGGCGCCGAGTCGCTCCTGTCAAGCCGCGAGACGTTCACAACGACAGGCGCGCTCTCCGGTATCCCGAGCGTCCGGCGAGCGCGCTCGCCGGACGCGTCCGGCGAGAACTTGTCGGTGTTTATTCCGTTCACCGTGACCGTTATATTGCGGGCGTCCAGCCGGTAGTTTCGCAGCAGATAGTCCCTTATGTCGCCGGATACGGCCAGCGTCCGCTCTCCCCAGTCGGAGAAAAGCCGCGAGAGTCCGCGCGCGTTGAATACCCAGTGCGCTGTCGTCACGAGACGAAACCCGAAAAACGGCTTCAGGAGTCCGCACAGAAACGCCGGGATGCGCGCGTGCGCGTGTACTATGTCGTATTTTCCCGTTCTCATCAGCCGTGACAGCGCGGCGACCGCCCTCGCCATATCGAGAGGGCGGCGGGTGTTGAGCGGCGCAAAAAAGTGTTTCGCCCCGCATCGGGTAATATCCTTTACGTAGACGCCGCCCGCGGATACGACGGAGACGCTGTATCCGCGCCTCGTGAGTTCCCGCGCGAGTTCCGTGACGTGCGTCTCCGCGCCGCCTATACCGAGACTCATTGCCGCGAGCAGTATTTTTTTGTTTTTAAATCCGCCCCCGGCGCTCATTCCGCCTCCGGAGAGATGGCGCTTATAGAGCCGCCCGCCAGCACCACGTACTTTGTGACGTAATTTTGCTGCTGATTGACATTCAACTCAAAGGTGCGGTCGGCGTAATATCGCCCGTTGGAGTGGGAGCAGTTGGCCAGGATGGTAACAAACACGTCCACCTTGCCCTCGATCTTCCCGACGACATACGTTCCGTCCACCTTCTGAGAGATTGTTTCGGCATCTTTGAGCTCGACGCTGGTGATTTTTCCCGCCGACACGCCGCTGCTTTCAATCCACACGTAGTCGTCCTCGCGCAGCAGCCTCGCCACTGTCTCCCGGATATTTCGAAAAGTAACCACATACTTGACAGGTACCGTATCGATCGACCCGGAGACTTGCTCCACGACATTGCGCTTCGTCGCCGCGACGAGTACGGCGGAGGCGACGGCGAGGACGACAAGCAGGTCGATAAAGCTGATTTTGCCGAATATGCGGCCGTTTTTATCAATAAGCCCTTTCACTTCGCTCACCTCTCCATATTCGTTATCAAGCCCGAGCCGGCGTACCCCGGCCCCGTGATCGACAGTACAGCTCCGCCGCGAGGTATAAAACCGGACGCGTTGAGCTCGTCGCCGCTGTCAACGGCGTCGAGAGTGACGGATATCGCCGCCATCTCGCGCAGCGGCACCTCGGTGAGGATATAGTCGCCCGTAAGGGAGTTTTTGGACGTCGAAACATACGGCCCGTGTTCTACGGACACGACAGTTCCCACATACCGCTTTTCCACGACGTCGCTGAGGCGGTCGCCGGGCTTTATCAACGCGGACGTCCCAACAGGCAAACTGCTCAGTTCCAGCGTATAATTAACGGTCACGGTTTTTCCCGGGTTGAACGCCGTGCCTCCGCCCGCGTTTGTCAGGCGCATCAGCAGGAAACCCGCGCCGAGAACCGCCAAGATTATGATAGCGTCGAAAAAATTAAAACGCAGTCTCATTTTTGTCTTTTGTTCGTCCATAGCCATTACAAATTCCTTTCCATCTCAGGCGAAATTACCTCGCCGTGCTCCCCGCGAGCCCTCTGTATATTTGCTCCACTTTTCTGACAGGTATTTCCGCCGTAAATTCCACATCGTATATCTCACGCGCGCGCCGGGACATATATGCGTATTTCCCGGGATCGAGGCTGAGTTCGCGTATCGCCCCGGCGAGAGCGCCGGCGTTTCTCCCGGGAACGACGAGGCCGTTCTCCCCATGCGAGATCACATACGGATTACCTCCGAAATCAGACACTACGGCCGGCTTGCCCAGACTCATTCCCTCCAGAAGCGAAAGGCTCGACGCCTCCGTGCCGTAGGACGCGTTGATCTGGATATCCATGATATTCTCAATCTCCCAAATCTCCGTCACAAAGCCTGTGAAAACACAGTTTTTGAGCCCGAGCGCGCGGCTTTTTTCCTTCAGTTCGTCCGCAGACGAACCCGTTCCCGCTATGACGAACCATATCGGAAGATCGCGCAGCAGCGCGGCCGCTTCCAAGACATATTCGTGCCCCTTGTACGGCTCGAGCCGCGCGACGACGGCGCAGCAAAGCCCGTCCCCGCTCACCGCATACCGCTGTCTGACCTCCGCTTTTTCTACGTCCGTCAGCGTCCGCACGGGTTCGACGCCGTTCATCATTGTCACAATTTTCGTGGGGCTTGTCCCTATAGCCGTCAGGTTGTCGCGCGCGGCGGGGGAGACCGCCACAATAACATCGGAGAGCGAGTTGTTCATAAACCCGAGTATTTGACGGAGCGGAAAAGCCGTCAGCGCGCGCCTGACGTCAAACGCGCAGTGTCTTGTATGCACCGTTCCGCATTTCCCGTAAAGCCTTGCCGCCATACGCGCGCTGAGACTCGCGTGGGTGTGGACCACGTCCGGTCGCAGTTCCTTAAAAGCGCGCAAAAACGCGCCTGTCGCCCGGGGCGAAAAAGAACGCTCCGCTATTCCCGCAATCTCGTACAGCTCGATGCCGAGTTCGCGCAGCCTGGGCGCCAGCATGGAGTCCTCCGGCAATACCACACAGTGGGAGAACGCCGCCCTGTCGGTATTCCGCATAAAGTTTATGAGTACGAGACCCGCCCCGCCGATGTTCGAGTCCGTGATTATGTTTACAACTCTAATCATTCGGCGCCTCCGTCTCCGCGTCTCCGAGCCGTGAGAGCGCCATGCCGAGCCCGACCGACGCCCAGAACACGAGCGTGACGCGGTAATTGTAGAATGAATAATCCGTCACGCCCTGGGCCAAAAATCCG
>JAITKI010000105.1 GCA_031278515.1 Oscillospiraceae bacterium
GCTCCGCTGGGTTGCGATTCGGGTTTGGACGAGGGTTCGTCCTAAACCCCGCCGGAGGCCGGAGGGGGGATATCAGGGGGGGGAACTGGTTCCCCCCCTGAAGAAGCGCCTACGCCGAATGCGTAGCATATGCGCTCAAAAGCGGCGCCTCTTCAGTACCCAAAAGCCGGCTAAAAGAGGGGGAGTCTCCTCCCCCTCTTTTAGAAATCTCCCCCCGAAATACGATAGGAGTTTAAGCTGGTATGTACCCGGTGTAGATTGAAAGCGGTGACGTCAAATCCAGGTCATTAAGCCGTGCTCTCCGTTCTGTCCCCTCGGAGAGCGGAGGGGGGAGATCAGGGGGGACCTGGTTCCCCCCTGAAGAAGCGCCAACGCCGAAGGCGTAGCATTTGCACTCAAATGCGGCGCTTCCAGGAGGAGGTTGTTGACATGGCGGGAATAGGCAACGTAACTTTGGAAGAAGTGCTGGAGCAAATCGGTGTGCGCCCCGACAGATGGGAAGCACGAGCAGAAGCGCGCGGCATCGTGATCGGCGAGGCGCGCGGCGAGGCGCGCGGCGAGGCGTAATCGGAGTGGACGAGAGCGAGCGCGTCGCGGTATCCGGCGATTTCCGCTTCGTTGTGGTTCAGCGGCGCGGAATTTTGGTTGACGATTTCACTGATACGAGGAGTGCGTCTCGTGCGACAGAGCAAAAATTGTTATATTTCGCATTTTCCGGGGATTTATTCCTCGGAAAATGTTCTTTGCGAGCCGCGCACGGTGAGAACCAAGCTCCCGTGACTCGTTTGTGATGGCGAAGCCATCACAAACGAAAGCATTCCAGAAAACCCGGAAACGGCGTTACGCCGGCGCGACCGTCTTTATCGCGAGTTCGTCGAGCTGCTCCCGCGCGACCTCTCCGGGGGCGCCGGTCATCAACTCCGACGCGTTTTGCACTTTCGGGAACGCTATCACGTCGCGTATGCTGTCCGCGCCGCAGAGCAGCATTACAAGCCTGTCGAGACCGTAGGCGAGTCCGCCGTGGGGCGGCGCGCCGTACCGAAACGCGGTGATGAGGTGGCCGAAACGTTCCCGCGCGTCCTCCTCCGTGAAGCCCAGCGCCTTGAACATCCTCTCTTGCATTTGAGGCGTGCTTATGCGGATGGAACCCCCGCCCAACTCCGTGCCGTTGAGGATTATGTCGTAAGCCTTCGCGCGGCACCCGCCCTTGTCCCCCAGCAATTTGTCCTCGTCGCCGTCCAGAGGCGCCGTAAACGGGTGGTGTACCGCAACGTATCTCCCCTCATCCTCCGAATACTCAAACATCGGAAATTCCGTGACCCAGAGCAGCTTATATTCCCCGGCCTTTATAAGCCCCAACCGCCCGGCGCATTCGCGGCGCAGCGCCCCCAGTGCGGCGAACACCACGGACTCCGAAGCATCCGCGACAATGAGCGTGAGGTCGCCCGTCCGCGCGCCGGCGCGCGCCGACACGGCGGCGTTTTCATCGTCTGTGAGGAACTTCGAGTACGACGACGACGCGCCGTCCGGCGTCAGCCGCGTCCACGCGAGCCCCTTTGCGCCGTACGCCTTGACAAAATCGGTCAGCGCGTCTATCTGTTTTCGCGGTATCGCCGAAGCCCCGCCGGGTACATTTATCAGCCTGACGCCGCCGCCCGCCGCCATCGCCTCTGAGAACACCTTAAAGCCACATCCGCGCGCTATATCGCCGATATCGACAAGCTCGAGTCCGAACCGCGTGTCCGGTTTATCCGATCCGAACCTCTCCATCGCCTCGCGATATTTCAAGCGCATTATCGGGAGCTCTATTTCAACGCCGAGCGTCTCCGCGAACACGCGCTTGAGAAAGCCCTCGTTCACGGCTATCACGTCGTCCACGCCGGCGAACGACATCTCGATGTCGATCTGCGTAAACTCCGGCTGTCTGTCGGCTCGCAGATCCTCATCCCGGAAGCAGCGCGTTATCTGAAAGTATCTGTCAAATCCCGCGACCATCAGCAGCTGCTTATACTGCTGCGGCGACTGCGGGAGCGCGTAAAATCTGCCCGGGTGGGCGCGGCTCGGCACCAGGTAGTCGCGCGCGCCCTCCGGCGTGGATTTTGTCAGCATGGGGGTCTCTATCTCCAAAAAGCCCTGCTCGTCAAAATAGTCGCGCGCGAGCTTAGTCACCCTGTGCCGCAATTCGACGGCGCGCTGCATCGACGGGCGGCGCAGGTCGAGATACCTGTATTTCAGGCGCAGCGCGTCGTTGACGTCGGCGCCGTCGGCTATCTCAAACGGAGGCGTCTCCGATACCGCCAAAATCCGGAGTTCCCTCACCTCGAGCTCCACGTCGCCCGTAGGCAGCTCCGGATTTTTCGCCGACCGTTCCCGCAGGACGCCGCGCGCCGCCAGCACATACTCCGCGCGCGCGGCGGACGCCGCGGCGAATACGTCCTCGGCGGTCGAGTCGTCGAACGCCAACTGTAACACGCCGCTGCGGTCGCGCAGATCTATAAATATGAGCCGCCCCAGATCCCTGCGGCGCCCGACCCATCCGCACACCGTCGTCTCTCTGCCGGCATCCGATATGCGCGGCGCTCCGCACCAGTCCGTACGGGCGTAACTATTCATGTTCGCAACCTCGCCTTTCTCTTTGCGGCGGATTCAAATTCCGGTTTTTTCAGATACCGGCGCGACGGCGCGCAGGGAATGCAGCTTTTCTCTGATTCCCTCGCAGAGTATCGCGGGTGAAGCCGTCGTCTGCTCGCCCGTCGCCATATCTTTGACCGTTATTTTGCCGCTGCTTATCTCGTCCTCGCCGAGAAATACGGTAAACGGAATCCCGAGCTTGTCGGCGTACGCGAGCTTCGCCTTGAATTTTCTGTCCTCGCCGTATATCATCACCCGGATGCCCGCCTCCCGCGCCGTCGTCGCGAGCGAGACAGCGCCGGACAGATCGTCCGTCATCGGTATGATAAGCACGTCCGCGGGCGCCGTCAGCATTTCCTTATTCAAGTAACCCTGCTCGTTCAGCACGTAAAACAGCCGCGTCAGCCCTATCGAGACGCCGACTCCGGGCAGACGCTTCTTGTCCGTGAAATGGCTCGCCAGATCATCGTACCGCCCCCCTGAGCATATCGAACCAATCTCGGGGTGATCCAGCAACCGCGTCTCGTATACGGCGCCCGTATAATAGTCCAGCCCGCGGGCGACGGACAGGTCTATCTCAAAGTGTGTTTCCGGGACGCCGAACGCGCCGAGATACCGCGCCACCTCTCCGAGCTCCGATACGCCGCGATCGAGCGTCGCGCTTTTGCCGGAATATACGGAGAGCGCCGCGAGCGCGTCGCCACGGCGCGTCAGCAGAGACAGCAATTCGTCCGCCGCCGCCGCCGGGACTCCCAGCGCGTCCGTCAAGAGCTCGCGCGTCTTGTCCGCGCCGATTTTTTCCAGCTTATCCAACGCGCGCATGATTTCCGCCGCCCGCTTCGACAGCCCGAATACCTCTAGAAGTCCGCTCAACGCCTTTCTGTTATTTATGCGTATGACAAACCTGTTCAGTCCCAGCGCGGTGAAGCACTTGTATATGACGCCCGGTATCTCCGCCTCGTTTATCGCGCCGAGGTCGCCGTCTCCTACGACGTCTATATCGGCCTGATAAAACTCGCGAAACCTGCCTCGCTGCGCCCGTTCGCCCCTGTACACCTTGCCGAATTGAAAACGCCGAAACGGAAACGCGAGTCGCTCGCAATTTGCCGCTACGTACTTGGCGAGCGGTACCGTGAGGTCAAACCTCAGCGCCAGGTCGTGCTCGCCCCGCACAAAGCGGTACATCTGCTTATCCGTCTCGCCGCCGCCTTTGGCGAGCAGCACCTCCGACGACTCGAGCAGCGGCGTATCGAGCGGCGTAAAGCCGTACAGCAAAAACGTGTCGCGCATTACCGCCTGTATCGCGTCAAACTGCACCTGCTTACGCGGTGCCAGTTCCATAAAGCCCGAAAGCGTCCGGGGAGCGACTATCTTTATATTCTTCATAACAGCCTCACTTCTTGGGATTGACGATGTCGCGCCAATCGAGATCTCCGCGCTTGAGACCTTGGATCAAAACCTCCGCGGTGGCGACATTGGAGGCAAACGGGACGCTGTACTGGTCGCACAATCTCGCTATTTCCGTGACGGTTCCGTTTCCGCTTCCTGTCTCCACATACGCCGGATCCCGGAAAAATATCACGAGATCCAATTCGTTGTAGGCAATCAGAGAGCCAATCTGCTGCACCCCGCCCTGCGCGGCCGTCAGATACAGCTTTATGGGCAGGCCGGTCGCCTCGGAGACGAGCCGCCCGGTCGTCGCCGTGGCGCAGATGGAGTGTCCCGCGAAAGTACCGCAGTACGCGATACAAAACTGCACCATGAGTTCTTTTTTTCTGTCGTGTGCTATCAACGCAATATTCATAAAAACCTCCCCAGCGGTACGTTCTCTCCCGTCAACCTGCGCGCGATGCTCAGAAACTGTCTTGACGCCCGCCCGTCCCTGTACAGCACGAGAGGTGTCCCCGTCGCGCCCGCCATGACGACTGTCTCGTCTTCGGCCACTATCCCGATGAGCTGCGCCCCCACTGCGTCGATAACGTTGTCCACGGTGGATCTCAGTCTCCTGAAGCGTCGTGCGGACACCCTGTTTACAAGCAGACGGATCTCCCCGGCGCCGCTGTCGGCGAGTATGGACGCCGCCCTGTGCGCACCGCGCATACTCATGTGGTCCCCGGTCGCCACAACGACGACGATGTCCGCGTTCCTGGCCGCGAGACTGAAGCCCTCCCCCACCCCGGCAGGAGAATCTATCAGGCAGAAGTCAAACTTCTCCCGCGCGCTTTTGCACAGCTCGTCCATCGCTCCGGCCTCTATGTCCGACACGTCTAGGAACACGGGCGCGGACAGGAAAAACAGTCCGGGGATTTTCGGGTGCTCATGGCACGCCTCCTCAAGCGGCGTCGCGCCGCTGAGCACATCCGTAAAATCAGACACCGAATAGTCCGTCATGCCGAGCGCTATGTCCAGGTTGCGCAGTCCGACGTCGCAGTCTATGCACAGCGTCCTGCGGCCCAGCGCCGCGAGACAGGACGATATGGCCGCCGTCGAAGTAGTCTTCCCGGTGCCGCCCTTTCCGGATGTCACTGTTATGATTTTTCCCAACTTTCCGCCACCCGCCGCACTGCCGTCACTGTTTCTCATACAGGCTTTCATATCGTTCTCTTTCCAACGCAATACCCATGGTTCTCATTATATACAAGTCGGTTTGTCTTTTCAAGCGGTTTTTTGTAGGAATCATTTCGTTTGTCACGGCCGGGGCCGTAACAAACGAGTAACGAGGGTTGGATCTTGCCGTGCGCGGCTCGCAAAGAACATTTTCCGAGGAATAAATCCCCGGAAAATGCGAAATGTGACAATTTTTGCTCCGTCGCACGGGACGCGCTCCTGTGCAAAAATTCTTTTCGCCTACGCCGAAAAGGACGGGAGAGCGAAAATCGCTGCAAACGAAAACATTCGCAACATAGATTTATTGTTTCCCGCATATATTGTTCAGACGACGATCGCAAAAAAATCAACAGATGCAGTTAAAAGGAGCGGATAGATGATGGAGTTTCCGTTGGCAGCGGACAAAACGGACTGCGCGCGTATCGCGTACAGCCTCGATATCACGCGCGAGGAGACAGTGGATGTCACGGTCCCGGACGCGTATCCGGACATTGCGGAGATACTTGCCGCGCACGCCGTCGCGTTCGTGCGCGGCAAGGAAACAGACTCGGGCCGCGGCTCGATAAGCGGCGTGGCGAGGGCCGAGCTCGTATATACCCCGGAGAACGGAGGCCGCCCCGTGCGGCTTGACGCCGAGCTGCCGTTCTCCGCGCCGGTTGCGGACGGCGCGCTGACCGGAGATATGATGGTGACGGCCCGCGTGCAGGCGGCCTCGTGCTCCGCGCGCGTCATCAATCCCAGAAAGGCGTCAATAAGCGTCGCCATCCGCGTACGGGCGGCGTTTTATGAGAACCGGGAACTCCGCCTGCACCACGGCGCGGACGGCGACTGTGAAGGTCGCGTCGAGCTGCTGTGCGAGACGGCGGAGACATGTCTCCCCGCCGACGTGAGAGAGCGGACGTTCGTGATCTCAGACGAGTTGACGCTGCCGCAGGAATACCCGCCCGCGAGCGAGGCGCTGTTCACGGACGTGGAACTGCGCGTGACCGACACGAAAGTCGTGGGCAACAAGCTCGTATTCAAGGGCGCGGCGGATATCCTGCTGTTTTACATATCGGACGGTGGCAGTCTCGCGCGCGCTCCGCTCGGCGCGGAATTCTCCCAGATCATTGAGTTTGACGCGCTCACGCCGGAGAGCGAGTTTGACGTATCCCTCATGCTCACGGGCGCGTACACGGAGCTTCGGCCGCAGGACGCCGACGGGCGCCGCGTTTCCGTCGAGATACACGCCGCGGCGCAGTGCGTAAAGTTTGAGAAGCGGACGGTAAAATACATAGCGGACGCCTTCGCCCCCGGTTTGGATTTGGAATGTGAGTATTCGGAGTTCGAGGTGAGCGGACGCGCCCGGACGCAGCGCTCGGAGTGCGCGGCACGCGCCTCGCTGAACATCCCGGACGCTGCGGAGGTCGTGGCTGTCTTCCCCGGCTTTCTCACGCCGGAAGCGACCCTTGCGGACGGACGCGCGCGCGTCAGATGCGGCGTTGAGATAACGTGCCTGTACGCCGATTCCGACGGCCGCGCGCGCTCCGCGCGGACGCGTGTCGACGCGGAGTGCGCGCCGTTTGACGCGCCCGGCGCGCAAAGCGTCACGGCGTCGGTCTCTCCGGCGGGCGAGGCGTCGGCCGCGATCTCGGGCGGCGTCATTGAGCTAAGCGTGCCGATCACGTTCGAAATATCATATCCGCCGGCGCCCCGCCGCCGCGCCATAAGCGCGATAGCATACGACGGCGACGCCCCGGACAACGCGCCGGAGCCGCCGTCCCTGACAGTCACGCGCGTAAAGCCGAACGAAAAGCTGTGGTCGCTCGCAAAGCGGTACGGTTCCGGCGTGCGTCTGATAATGGAGGCAAACGACATTGAGCGTGAGAGCGAGCTTGAACCCGGAACGCTTCTGCTCATACCGCGCCGCCGGTTCGCCGCCGGCGCCAGGACACGATAGGCGGCGGCTTTGCCGCAAGCTGTCAGTAGCGCCCTACATCGCGCGCGACGTGGAAAGCGTTACTCACGGCGCGCGCGATATTATTCGCGGCGCGGCAGTCTCCGACGATGTGAAACTGCGCCGCGCAGTCATAGAACGCCTTGGCCTCGTCGTGGAGCGGAATCGTACCGAGCGCGTTCACCACGGTATCGGCCGCAAATACCCGCTCCGCGCCCGTCGAGGCGTCTTCCGCGACGACGCCGGCCTCCGTCACCGCCACGGCTTTCGTATTGAAATTCATGCCGACGCCGTATTTGCCGATTTCGAGATTCAGCGCCTTGACGTGCAGAAAATTGCCCCCGTCGCCGATGCGGTCGAGCATTTCGAGAACCTCCACCCGTTTGCCGAGAGAGGCGAGGTAAATGCCGAGTTCCGTTCCGGCGAGACCGCCCCCGAGGACGACGACCGAATTTCCGACAGCCGCCGCGTCCGCGTACGCCTCCGTGACGCCGACGACGCTCCCTCCCGCAATAGCGGGAATCGGCGGCTCGGACAGCCTGCCGCCGAGCGCCGCGATGATGACGTCGGCTCTTTCCGCCCTCGCGTATTCCGGAGTGACCTCCGTGTTCAGCCGCACCTCGACGGCCGCCTTTGAAACAAGGCGCTCCATGTAGTCGAGATACGCGCCTACGCGCCATTTGAACGGCACGCCCGATTCGCAGCGCAGCACGCCTCCGAGGCGCGGAGCTTTTTCGCAGAGTGTTACCTCGTGTCCGCGCCGGGCGCACGTCAGCGCCGCCTGCATACCGGCGGGACCGCCTCCGATTACGAGTACGCGCTGTTTTTCCGGTCTCGTCGTCTCACCGCGCATTTCGATGTCGTAACCCTGCTCGGGATTGACGGAACACGTATAAAATCCGGTCGGCAGCAAAACGGAGAAACAGTTGAGACAGCGCAGACACGGGCGTATCTCGTCCTCGCGTCCCCCGCGCGCCTTGTTCGGCAGATCGGGATCGGCAATCAGCGCGCGCGCCATTTCGACGACGTCGGCCTTTCCCGACGCGATGATCTCCTCCATCTGCGCCGGATCTCCGAGCGAGCCGACTGCCGCGACGGGGATTTTCACGCGCTTTTTCACGTCCCCGGCGTAGTGGACATTCACGCCCTCGTCGAGAAACATGCTCGGATGCGTCACGGTGAACACCTCGTCCACGTCGTAATTGCCGGTTGAGACATGTATTAGATCGACGTACGGTTCAAAGGCCCTCGCGAATTCGACGCCCTCTTCAATGCCGTAGCCGCCGCCATACGCCTCGGAGCCGGATATGCGCACCTCGACGGGATAATGCGGACCCACATATCTGCGAATGGCTTGCAAGATGGCGATCGGCAGACGCATACGGTTCTCCGGAGAACCGCCCCACCTGTCCTTGCGGGTGTTCGTCAGCGGCGACATCCACTGGTGCAGCTGCCAGCCGTGTCCCGCGTGAACCGTTACCATGCCAAAGCCGACGCGCCTCGCGAAATCAGCCGCGCGCGCCCACTGCTCAATCGTCGCCTCGATCATCTCCTCAGGCATCGCCGGAACAAACCTCCCGTCGTGCTCGCCCTCCACAGGCGCGTAGGCGGGTCCCGGCTCGTTCCAATGGCGGTTGGCCGCCCAGCCCGCATGCTGAAGCTCTGCGGAACAGACGGCGCCGTGCCGCTGCACGATGCCGCACAGGCGTCCTAGGCTGTTGGCGGCCTTAGGGTTATCCAGTACGAGGTGCTGATCCCCGTGCTTACCGAACGCGTTTGACACGCATGTCTCTCCGACACAGACAGACGCGGCGCCGCCCAGCGCCTTGCGCTCGTAGTACGCAAAGCCGTCCGGCGTGATGAAATCCTCGCTCGTGAAGTCCCGGAAACCCGTAGGCGCGGCAAAAATGCGATTTTTGAAGATCGTGTTCCCCAGTTTGATCGGCTCGAACAAATGCGGATATTTTATGCTTTTCATGACGTATCCTCCTTCTGCAAATGATGTCGGTCACGCGGCGCCGCCGAAACAGCGTTACCCCGCACCACTCTACACCTTTTTGACGGAGAGTCAATAGGTAAAAAGAAAGAATGTTTTCGTTTGCAGCGGTTTTCGCTCTTCCGTCCTTTTCGGCGTAGGCGAAAAGAATTTTTGGCTCTACTCCCGTTTTAG
>JAITKI010000149.1 GCA_031278515.1 Oscillospiraceae bacterium
TCTATACAGCCGTCACCTCCGACCAGTTGAGGGCTCAGATATCGTCGCTCCCGCTTCTTCTGTAGGCGGGTATGCCGCGCGACAGGCGGCAAAATAAAAAAACCACGGAATAAGTATTCCGTGGTAATAGGGCAGAAGCGGCAACCGCAAAAACTGCAAAAACAAGCCGCAGCCCACGTCCGGACGCTAAAATGACAGGCGTTGGAGCCGCTACATATCGTTTTATCGACATAAACGGGCAAAACTTTAGCACCGGAGCGGAAAATTTTTTCCTAAAATTTCCCCCGGTGTGGTTTTTGCGCCCAAAACGCATACAAAAGAGCCGAAATACCCAAAGACACCCTCGGACGGGGGTGCTTTTTTATGTGTCGCTACACTGCCTAGCTCCTTCTATTACCACGGAATACTTATTCCGTGGTCTTTTTATTTTATCGCCGTATCCGCCTACAGAAGAAGCGGGAGCGACGATATCTGAGCCCTCAACTGGTCGGATGTGACGGCTGTATAGATGCGCGTCGTGTTTACGTCGGAGTGTCCCAGTACATCCGCCAACTGCGCGATGTTCGGGATGTTCTTGTGGAATATCCGAGCAAACAGCCTCCTCAAATTGTGCGGAAACACTTTCTTCGCCGCCACGCGCGCGCTCTTGCACAGCGACTTCATACCGCGCCATATCGAAAACCTGTCCAGCGGTCTCCCTGTTCGCGTTATGAACAGCGGCCCGCTCTCTATCCCGTTCACCTTCGCGTACTCCATCAGCATGGCGGCTAATTCATCGGACAGAAATATGACGCGCGTCTTCCCTTTTAGTCTTATTTCAGCCTCCCCTCTCTTCGCCGCTTCCACCGTCACATATCGAAGCTCCGATACGCGTATCCCTGTCGCGAGTATCGCGCTCATCGCGACTTCCATCTTCCGGTTCCCTTTGCGGCCCGCTGCCTTTATCAGCCGCTTCGCTTCCTCGTCTGTCAACTGCCTGTCGCTCTCCGCCACTACGCGCCTTTGCACTTTTATCGACGACACTTTCAGTTCCGGCCGCCCCAGAAACATCACAAAGCTGTTCACCGCAGCTATCATCCCGTTTGCTCCCGCGGCCGTATACCGCTCTGACACTTCCCGCTTCCACTCTATCACCGCGTCGCGCGTCACGCCGTGCGTCGCACCGTACCGCTTCAAAAACTTTCCCGCGTACCGAGCGTACTTCTCCACTGTCGCCGCGCTCCGCTCTTCCATGACCAGTTGCTTTGCGAACTCCGATACCGTTTCCGGCCCCACCGCGACACTCCTCGCCGCTGTTTCCATGCTCAATATCCTCCGTCTTTCCTGTATTTTTGGTTGCGCGTCTCTCCGCGGTAACGCGGCGGCACGCCTTTGGGCATTCTATTCGACGCTTGTAACCTTCGCCGTCACGCGCTCTTTCTCTTCGGGCCGCTTCGGGCGCCGAACATGCCCTTTCTATATTATCCCTTTATCTCCGGCTTGTATACAGAAATTTGAATAATTTCGTTTGTGATGGCTTCGCCATCACAAACGAATTGATTCTGATTCGCACCCCCTTTTTTTATCCTGAACTTTATGCTATACTGGGGAAAACAGATAAAAATCATCGGAAGAAAACCACACCCCATGAAAGGCAGGTTCAATGATAAAATCGGTATTTTCCAGGCTGTTTGGCAGCCACAGCGAGCGTGAGCTGAGAGCGCTCGAGCCGACCGTGGCGCGGATAGAGTCGTATGAGGAGGAATACAGGCGCCTGTCGGACCGTGAGCTTACGGCCAAGACCGCCGAATTCAGAGAACGTCTCGCCGCCGGACAGACACTCGACGACATACTGCCCGAGGCGTTTGCGACTGTGCGCGAGGCCGCGGACAGGGCGCTCGGTATGCGCCCGTTCAGAGTTCAGCTTGTGGGCGGCATTGTGCTGCATCAGGGACGTATAGCGGAGATGAAAACGGGCGAGGGCAAGACTCTCGTTGCGGTTATGCCCGCCTATCTGAACGCGCTGGCGGGCAACGGCGTCCACATCGTCACCGTCAACGACTATCTGGCCAGGCGCGACAGCGAGTGGATGGGCAAGGTACACCGCCTCCTCGGGCTTTCCGTCGGACTCATCGTACACGGTCTGTCGTCCGCCGAGCGGCGCGGCGCCTACGCTTCCGACATAACCTACGGCACAAATAATGAGCTCGGCTTCGACTATCTGCGCGACAACATGGCGCTGTACAAACAGAACATGGTGCAGCGCGGACACGCGTTCGCCATAGTGGACGAGGTAGACTCCATACTCATAGACGAGGCGCGCACGCCGCTCATCATATCCGGGCAGGGCGACGAGTCCACGGACATGTATACGCGCGTTGACGAGTTCGTATCGCGTCTGAAAAAAGCCGTCTACGCCACGATAGACGACAAGTCCGTCGAGGACAGCAGTTCCGACGCGGATTACGAGATCGACGAGAAAGCGCGCACGGCGACGCTCACGGCTCGCGGCATCGAGAAAGCGGAGCGCCACTTCAGTATAGAAAACCTCTCCGATCTGGACAACAGCACACTCTCGCACCACATAAACCAGGCCATACGCGCGCACGGCGTCATGCACAGGGATATAGATTACGTCGTCAAGGACGACGAGGTGATCATAGTGGACGAGTTCACCGGACGCTTGATGTTCGGCAGACGGTACTCCGAGGGACTCCACCAGGCGATTGAGGCGAAGGAACACGTCAAGGTGGCGCACGAGAGCCGGACTCTCGCCACCATCACGTTCCAGAACTATTTTCGCCTGTACTCCAAGCTGTCCGGCATGACAGGTACCGCGCTCACCGAGGAGGAGGAGTTCGGCGCCATCTACAAGCTGGACATCATAGAGGTTCCCACCAACCGCCCCCTCGTCAGGCAGGATTTCCCCGACGTAGTGTACAGGAGCGAGGACGGCAAATATAGCGCTGTGATATCCCAGATCGAGCAGTGCCGCGAGAGGAACCAACCCGTTCTGGTTGGCACCGTGTCCATAGAAAAGAGCGAACACCTGTCAAAGCTGCTCTCGAAACGGAACATAAAGCACAGCGTCCTCAACGCCAAGAATCACGAGCGCGAGGCGGAGATCATAGCGCAGGCGGGCAAGCTGGGCGCCGTGACGATAGCCACGAACATGGCGGGGCGCGGCACCGACATCATGCTTGGCGGAAACGCCGAATTTATGGCGAAAAGCGATCTGAAAAAGGCAGGCTTTTCGGACGAGACTGTAGCGGAGGCGACGGGACACGCGGAGAGTTCGGACGAAGAGATAAAAAAGGCGCGCGAGATGTTTTCCGTCGCGTATGAAAAACACAGGGCGGTGACGTCCGGTGAGGCCGAGCGCGTCCGCGAGGCGGGCGGGCTGTTCATTCTCGGCACGGAGCGGCACGAATCGCGCCGCATCGACAACCAGCTTCGCGGACGCGCGGGCAGGCAGGGCGATCCGGGCCAGTCGCGCTTTTATATCGCGATGACCGACGACATCATGCGCCTGTTCGGCTCCGAGCGCATAATGGGCATGATGGACACCTTGGGCTTCGACGACGACACCCCGATCGACAACAAGATGCTGTCGAACGCCATAGAGTCGGCGCAGAAGAAGGTGGAGAGCCGCAATTTCCAGTCGCGCAAAAACGTCCTCGAGTACGACGACGTGATGAACACGCAGCGCAAGCTGATATACGAGCAGCGCAGAAAGGTGCTTGACGGAGAGGATATAAAGGCGAACGTCTTATCGATGATCTCTGATGTGATAGCCTCCGCCGTCGCTTCCGCGGATCTCGCGGACATCGCGTCCCAGCCGCGGCTCGACGAGCTCGCAGCGCCGTTTGAAAAGTTGTTTTTGCGAAGCGGCGAACTCACCCTCGGCATGTTCCCCGGCGGCGTAACAGGCGACGCGCTGACGCGGGCGCTCGAGGAGCGCGCCGGAGCGGTGTATGAGGCGCGCGAGAAGGATTTCGGCCTGTCGCCCGACGGCGGCGCTCCGATAATGCGCGAGCTTGAGCGCGTCATACTGCTGCGCGTCGTGGACGAGTACTGGATGGAGCATATCGACGCGATGGAGGAATTGCGCGACGGGGTCCGTCTCCGCGCCTACAGCCAGACAAATCCCGTGGATGAGTACAAGCGCGAGGGCTTCGACATGTTTGAGGCGATGATAAACGGGATCAAAGAGGAAGTCGTGCGCCGCGTGTTCACCGTCGCCGTCAGGCGCGAGCAGTCGCTGGAGAGGCGCGGCGTCGTACGCGGCATGAACGCGTCCGTACCCGGCGCGGGCGTCGGGGGACCCGCGAGACGCAAGCCCGTCAAGGCCGGCGCCAAAGTCGGTCCTAACGACCCGTGTCCGTGCGGCAAACTCCGTCCCAACGGTCTGCCGATGAAGTATAAGAACTGCTGCGGACGGGCGGGGCGCATATCGTGACGGTCGCGGGCGCTTTCAGGGAGAACCGCGCAAACGGCGCCGCGTATATGACGGCGCCCAACATCGCGGCGGCGCACGCGTTCGCGACACGGCTATCCGGCGCGGACGCTTCGTTCCCGTCGCGCTCCCGCGCGTATCTGGAACCGATCTGCGGCGCGCTCGGCATAGCCTTTGATGATATGTCTTTTTCCGACCAGGTACACGGCGCGGCGGTGTTCGTCGCGGGCGGAACAGGCGCCGCCAGGCGTCCGGAGGGCTTCGACGCCCTGGTGTCGGCGGCGAGCGGACACGCGCTCGCCGTGTTCACCGCCGATTGCGCTCCCATCTTGCTGTACGATCCTGCGCGCGGCGCCGCGGGCGCCGTACACGCCGGCTGGCGCGGAGTCGCGGCAAACGTGGCCGGCGCGGCCGCGGACGCGATGATTCGCGAATTCGGGTGCGCCCCCGGCGACATACAAGCCGCGATCGGGCCGTGTATATCGAAGTGCTGCTTTGAGACGGACGGCGACGTGGCGGACGCCATGGCGGCCCTATTCACCGGCGGCGCGGAGACGGACGCCGTCGTGGAGCGCGTCGGAAAAAAATATCATGTCGATATAAAAGCGGCGAACGTCCTCCTGCTCGAACGCGCGGGACTCAGGCGTGAAAACATCTCCGTATCCGACGAATGTACGCGCTGCCTCAGCGATAAATACTGGTCGCGCAGGGCGTCTCGCGGCGGCCACGGGCTCCAAGCTTCGATAATCGCGCTCACACCGGCGCGCTTATGACGCTTTGCGCCACAAGCGCGCCGCGCGCGGTACTGAACTCTCGCCTTCCATCCGTCCCGGCTTCGCCGCGGCGGACGAAATAATTTGAAAGGACCACCCGTTGCTTTGTCAAAATTCAGCTTTAGGAGCGCGATGGCTGCCGCCGTCGCGCTTGCGCTCGCGGCGACGGCCGCGTCCGGTTGCCGGGCCGGTGAAGTCGCTCCGGAGGAGACGTCCCCCGCCGTTTTCTCACCCTTTGAGCCGACGCCGACGCCCGGGCAGTCTCCCGGCGCGGATTCGCGGTTTACGCTCAGGTACGACCCGGACGACACGCTCAACCCGTTTACGGGATTGAACGCCGACAATATGGCCGTCGCGTCGCTCATGTACGAGAGCCTGTTCGCGCTCGACGAGAGCTTTTCGCCGGTACCCGTCCTCTGCGAGAGCTTCACGTCGGAGAACAGCGAGGCGTATGTGTTCACCATAAAGCGGGGAGTTTTGATGTCCGACGGAGAGGAACTGACTGCGGCGGACGTCGTGTACTCTCTTGACCGCGCGCGTTCACTGCCTAAATTTTCAGAGCGTCTCGGCTGCATAGAGTCGGTTTCCGCGTCCGGAGATATGGAGGTGTCCGTCGCGCTCAACCGCGCGAACAACAAGCTCCCGTCCCTGCTCGACATACCCATCGTGAGACAGAATTCCGCGGATGGCGCGATGCCGGTCGGAAGCGGTCCGTACACATTTTCCGGCGGCGAGGGCGGCGCGTCGCTCACGGCGCTGCCGGCCCACCGCGAGCGCGCAAAGCTGCCCGTGCAGGTCATATATCTGCTCAGCTGCACCGACGCCGAGCTTGTGGAGCTTTTCGCCGAATACAAAGTGGACATGTACAGAAACGACCCCACCGGACTCATGTCGGCTGAGACGCGCAGAGATCACGAAATCAGGTATTACGACACGACGACGCTGCAATATCTGGGATTTTCCGCGCGTCTGCCCGTCATGCGAGACGCGGAACTGCGGCGCGCCATCGATCTCTGCGTGGACAGGGAGCATATCGTAAAGGACATCATGTCCGGCTGCGCGCTGCCAGCGCCTCTCATCCTGTCGCCGGCGTTTTACGGCTACGACAGCGGGTGGGACGCGCCTCCGGACGACACGTTTCTGGAGATATCCGACATGCTCTCGCGCCTAGGACTTCGTGACTCGAACAGCGACCTGTTCCTGGAATACCCCGTGTCCGCCTCCGAGTACGCGCCCTTTTCGCTCGATTTCATAGTGAACAGCGAGAACAGGCGTAAGACGGAATCCGCCAAAAGCATATGCGACGCGCTGCGGCGCGTGGGTCTCGACGTCAGCTTGCGCCTGCTCCCGTGGGATAAATTCACAAAGGCTTTGGAAGACGGGGATTTCGACATATACTACGGCGAGACCTCACTGCCCGCCGACTTCGACGTGACGGCGCTCGTCGCGCGGGACGGCGCGCTCAACTTCGGCGGCGCCGGAAACGACGACTACGGGGAGTATATCGAGGCGTTCCTCGCGTCGGAGTCCGATACGCAAAAAGACGTCACGGCGCGTCATCTGTGCGAGAAGATAAAGCGGGACGCGGTAATCGCGCCCATACTGTACAAACAGTACGCGGTACATTCCGGAAGAAATGTCATATCCGGGATACGCCCGACGCAGACGAGCATCTTCTTCGGGCTGGCGGACTGGAAAATAGAATCAAACCGCCTGTGAGGAAAGATTATTCAGCTTTTACGCCCGGGCTGTCTATCCGCCGCAGTTCCTCGTCCGTCAGGCGTCTCCACTTGCCTGACGGCAGCTCGCCGAGCTCGACGCCGCCCACCGCCACGCGCTTCAGCGAGACGACGTAAAGGCCGGCCTCCCGGCACATCCTCCTGATCTGCCTGTTGCGGCCCTCCCGTATCGTTATCGCGAGCAGTCCGCCCGATGCCGTCACGCACAGCGTCTCCACGCGCGCCGCCGTCACCGAGCGGCCTTCGATGTCCATTGGACGCGTCAGCACATCCGCGGCCGCGCGCGCGTCGCCCCTGACCTCGGCATGGTAGACCTTCTCTTTCATGCCCGACGGATGCGCGACGCGCAGCGCGAAGTCCCCGTCATTTGTCATGAGAAGCAGACCTTCTGAATCCATATCCAGTCTCCCGACAGGATACACGCGCGCCCCCGCGCCGCGCACGAGACTCGCGACGGTGCGTCTGCCCCGGTCGTCGTCCATCGTCGTAATGTACCCGCGCGGCTTATTGAGCATGATGTACACGCTCCCGGCCTCGTCCGGCAGCGGCGCGCCGTCAACCGCTATCGCGTCGCGCCGCGCGTCCGCCCTCTGCCCGAGTTCCGCCGTCCTGCCGTTCACCGTGATACGGCCGTCCAGTATCATCCGCTCCGCCGCCCTGCGCGACGCCACGCCGCGCCCCGACAGTATCTTTTGCAGACGCTCCCCGCCGCCCTCGCGGCCGGGAGCGTCTTTTGCGTCCCTAGTCCCCGTCTTTTTCTCTCCCTATCAGTTCCCTGATCTTGTCGATAAGCTCCGGAGCCGTCTCTATGAGTCTGTCCACGGTAGTAGACGCCGGCGGCAGCACGCTGAGCAGTTTTACGCCGCCGTCGCGTATCACGAGAAACGCCACGGGTATGATGTTTACTCCGGCCGCGGAGCCCCCGCCGAACGCGTTCGGTTTACCGGCCTGCTGATTCTTCCCGTTCAAGTCGGCGCCGCCCGTCCCGAAGCCGAGCGTCACCTTTGAGACGGGAATTATCGTAATGCCGTCCTGCGTCGTGATCTCCTGGCCGATTATCGTGTTCGCGTCCACGAGCTCCCTGATTTTCCGCATTGATGTCTCCATTATCTCCCCGATCGGATGTCCGTCCATGTGTCCCTATCTCCTTTCAAGATTGCGCCGCCGATCTGACTGCGGCGGGCAGCAGCGCGCACGCCGCGTACACCGCCTCCCACACCGCGAGCGAAATCTCCGCGCTTATGAATACGCGCGGCTTGTCCGAGGTGAAATCGACATCCGCCGCGAGCTCGCGTTCCCTCACGCGAAACGCGCCGCCGATGAGCGCGAGCAGCGCCCCCGCGCCGGCCGACAATCCTCCGTACATCATGGCGGCCGCGGCCGGGTCGGCGGCGCCCGGCGCGCTGTACCGCACTGTGAGACGCTTTATGAGCAGTCTGCGCCGCAGCCGCCCGAGCGCGTTCAGCGCCGCGCGGACGACCACCGGAATGTCGGCCGGGCCGCCCCGGCCCGCGCGCTTCCGCCCGGCTTTTTTTTCGTCACGTCCGCCTCTCCCGGGTCGCCCCGGCCGTCGCGCGCGTGGCAAGAGCCGTATCCCGACAAAGCCCACGCGCGCGACGAGCGACAGCCCGTCCTCATCATATCGCGCCAAAACGCCGACGCGCGTGAATGCCGCCGCCGCCAGCAGCACCGCCGCGACGGCGAGTCCTATCACTCGCTTCCGCCGTCCGGCGGCGGCGTCTCCTCAGCGTCCTCGTCCGTCCGCAGAGCGTTTATGGCGTCAAGAATACCGAGTTGCTCGCTCTCGTCCTCAGGTTCCGGCAGAACGGGCAATTCATCTACGGATGTTATGCCGAACGTTCGCAGGAATGTCGACGTCGTGCCGTACGTCATCGGTCTGCCGGGCGCGTCCAATCTGCCCACAGACTCTATGAGCCCGCGATTTTGCAGGACGGACACGGTGTACGAGCTGTCCACGCCGCGCACCTGCTCGATATACGCTTTTGTCACGGGTTGAAAATACGCCACGACCGCCAACACCTCGAGCGCCGACTGCGACAGGCGCGGCTGTCTGCCGGATTCGAGCGCGAGCTGTATGATGTCGGCAAACTCCGGCGACGAGCACATCTGCAGCGAGTCCTCAAGACGCACTATCCGAAGCCCGCGTCCGCCCAGGCTGTAGCTGTCGCCCAAGCGCGCGGCGACGTCCGCTATGAGCGACTGCTCAACGCCGATGACGGACGCCAGGCGCCCTATTTTCACGGGTTCCCCGGACGCGAACAGTATTCCCTCTATCGCGCTCTCAATTTTACTTATTTCCATAAAACGCCCCTCACGCGATGACTTCGCTTGCCGTTTCGAGCAGGTTCACGGTCATATCGCGCCCCTCTCCCGCCAGGAATAACCTGCCGAGCTTGCACAGCTCCAAAAGCGCTACAAATGTGGCGACCGTCTCGGAGCGGCTCGCGCTGCCCTTGAACAGATCCGCCACGCGCATCACGCCGCCGCGCTGCAATCTCTCCACGACCTCGGCTATCTTTTCATCCACGGGATACGGTATCCGCTCCGGATACGCGATCGGCCTCCTGTTTTGCGCGCTCACCTTCAGCGCGCCGCGCTCGCGTATGCGGCCGAGCGCCCTCAGTAGATCCGCGTACTCGTGGCTGTACTTGTATTCGCCTCCGGACGGAATAGCCTCCGGAGGCTTTACCATGAGTCCCGCCCCGCTGTAATACATGTCCCCCAGGAGCGGCGCTATGGCCTTTATTCGCGTATACGCGTCCCTGCCGCGCAATTCCTCCAATGTCGAGATGAGGTTGTCAAGTTCCGTGAGTTCTTCCTTGCCCGTGAGCAGCAGCTTTGTCTTGATATATGTCAGATGCGACGCCATCGCGACAAATTCGCTCGCTATGTTAAGATCCATCTCCGCCATCGCGTCGAGATACTCAAGATATTGCTCCAGAATAAGCGATATCCGTATATCCTGTATTTCGATCTTATTCTTGCTCAAAAGCTGCAATATGAGCGTCAGCGGCCCCTCAAAATCGCCGGCTTCATCCTTCGACTTCACCACTCCGGCGAGCTTAAAAACAGGATCGTCCACATCCCTACCCCGTCCGTAAAAGGCGGCCGAATATGAAAGCGGACGCCTCGGCGACTTTGAACAGCCCGCCAAACAACGCCGAGGTCACGCTCTGCACGGGACCTGACAGAATGCCCAGATACATGACGGCCACGAGCAGTATCATGCCGTATCTCTCATAGCGCATAAGCATGTAGTACTGCCTGTCGGACGACGCCAGCGCGAACAGCGCCTTGGAACCGTCAAGCGGCGGGATGGGGATCATATTGAACACCGCCAGCGCGACGCTGACATACGCGGTTCCCAGCGTCATGTCGGTGACAAACTTGCCAAACGACGTCCCGTACAGCGCCGGAAACGATCTGAGCGCGCCGTATATAAACAGCACCGGAACCGCCAGCGCTATATTCGACGCGGGTCCCGCCAGCGCGGTCAGCGCCATTCCCTTTTTGGGGTCTCTGAAAGCCCCCATATTCACGGGTACGGGCTTCGCCCAGCCGAAACCCGTGAGCAGCATCATCAAACATCCGATAGGATCGATATGCCGTATCGGGTTCAGCGTCAGCCGCCCCATGTCCTTAGCCGTGCGGTCGCCCAGCTTATACGCGACGAAGCCGTGGGCCAGTTCGTGAAACGTTATACATATGAGTATGGGTATCACTCTGCCCGCCGCTTCCCGCAGCCAATCCCCGCTGAAAATCTCTCCAAGTCGCATCACCGGATAAACTCTCCTATTACCGCTGTAAGCGCGTCCCTGTTGACGCCCTTCTCCGCCGAAAAGGCCATCACGCGCGCGCCGTCCTCAAGCGAAAGCGTTCCGCGTATATCCGCGAGACGTTCGTCAATCAGCGCGCTCTTTACCTTGTCGGATTTATTCGCGACGACGACGAACGGGCGCTCCGACCGCCTGAACCACTCCGCCATCGTCCTGTCGTCCGCCGTGGGCGTGTGTCGCATATCGACGAGCATAACGCCGAGCGTTATGAGCTCGCGGCGTCCGAAAAACGACTCTATCAGTCTTCCCCACCGTCTGCGCTCATAGTCAGGCGCGCGCGCGTATCCATAACCCGGCAGATCTACAAAATATACCTTGTTATTGACAAGAAAATAATTCACGTTCGCCGTCTTGCCGGGCGACGAACTCGAGCGCGCGAGATTTTTGCGCCGTACAAGGCAATTTATAACGGACGATTTGCCGACGTTCGATCTGCCTGAGAACACTATCTGCGGCCGCCCGTCGGATATAAAATCCGCCGCGTGCGCCGCCGTCTTGACAAACTCACAGTCTTTTACGTCAAAGGACATAGCGTGACAGCCGCTACTGCCGTATCGCGGCGCCGCTGTCCACGCGCTCGCCCAGCATCACGCGGATTGCTTCCCCGCCGTCCGGCGCCCGTCTCGCCTCTGAAAAGTTGAGGGAGACGTCCAGTATACCGTCTATATTGTCCGTCGTTATGAAGTCGAGCGCCGCCCGCACAGTCGGGTCTATATCCTCGATATCCGGCTCGTTCTCCAGCGGTATGATGACCGTCTTCACTCCCGCGCGCATCGCGGCCATCGTTTTCTCCTTGAGTCCGCCTATGCGCAGCACGCGGCCCCGCAGCGTGATTTCACCCGTCATGGCGATATCGCGCCTCACGGGCGCGCCCGTGAGCGCCGATATCGCCGCCACGGCCATCGCGGCGCCGGCTGAAGGGCCGTCCTTCTGAACGGCGCCCTCGGTGAAATGTATATGTATGTCCTTCTCTTTGTAAAAATTGTCGTCTATGCCCAGCTTGACGGCTCTGCTGCGGATGTACGACACGGCCGCCTTGGCGGACTCCTTCATCACGTCACCGAGATTTCCGGTCAACTCCAGCTTGCCTGTTCCCGGCACGACGTTCACCTCGACGTCGAGAGTCGAGCCGCCCGCCGCGGTCCACGCCAGCCCTTTTACAAGTCCGACCTCGTCGCTCCCGGCGAGCGTCTCCGGCTGATACTTTCGCACACCCAGCAGCTCGTCTAACGCGCCCGCCCTTACCACCATTTTCTCATACCTGCCGGAGACTATGCCCGCAGCCGTCTTGCGGCACGCCGAGGCAATCTCGCGCTCAAGCAGACGCACGCCCGCCTCGCGCGTGTAGCCCGCTATCATTTCAAGCACGGCGTCGTCCTCGAACCGTATCCGCCGCCCGCTCAAACCGTGTCTCGCCCGCTGCTTCGGTATGAGGTGGCGCTTGGCGATCTGCAATTTTTCGATATCGGTATAGCTCGGCAGCTCGATGACCTCCATCCTGTCGAGAAGCGGTTTTGGTATCGTTGACGTCGTATTTGCCGTCGTTACGAACATGACCTCCGACAGGTCGAACGGCAATTCCAGATAGTGGTCGCGAAACGCGTGGTTTTGCTCCGGGTCCAGCGCCTCAAGGAGCGCGGACGCCGGGTCTCCCCTGTGGTCGTTTCCGAGCTTATCTATCTCGTCCAGCAGCAGGAGCGGATTTTTGCTCTGCGCCTGATTCAGCGCGTTGATAATACGTCCCGGCATGGAACCTATATACGTCTTTCTGTGACCGCGTATCTCCGCCTCGTCGTGTACGCCGCCCAGCGACAGCCGCGCGAGCTTCCTGCCGAGCGCGCGCGCCATGCTGATAGCTACCGACGTCTTGCCGACACCGGGAGCTCCGACTAGGCATATTATGGGTCCTCTGAGTTCCGGAGAGAGCTGCCTCACCGCAAGATACTCAAGGAGTCGCTCCTTGACCTTTTCCAATCCGAAATGGTCTTTATTGAGTATCCTGCGCGCCGCGTCCACATCCAGACGCTCCCTCGCGCGCCTGTTCCACGGCAACTCAAGGCACGTATCCAGGTACGCGTACGCCACGGTGGCTTCCGCCGAGCCGAAATGCAGCCTGTCCAGCCTGTCTACCTCGCGGAGCAGCTTTTTTTCCGTTTCCGGAGCGAGACCAATAGCGCATATCCTCGTTCTGTAATCATCAGACTCCGTCTCCTCCGGAGGCACCCCGGCGCCTCCGCCGCCCAGCTCGTTCTGTATGAGCCGCAACTGCTCGCGCAGCACGTACTCCCTGTGCTGCCCCTCTATGCGCCCCCGCAGCTTTTCCCCGAGCTGCCGCTCGATCCCGAGCACCTCCGTCTCCCGCGCGAGCATATCGCATATGAGTTCCAGGCGCTTAACGGGCCGGAGCGTTTCGAGTATGAGCTGCTTTTTTTCCGGCTTCATGAAGGTGTTTTGCGCTATAAAGTCGGCGACGCTCCCGGGATCGCTCGCGCCGAACGCAGCGAGGACGACTTCTTTGCCGATATGCCCGGACATGGCCGCGTATGTGTCAAAGAGCCCGACGGCTTTCCGCATCAGCGCCTCCGCGCGCGCCGTCTTGCTCTGTCGCCCCTCCCCATCGAGCAGCGGCCGCACTTTCACATAGTAATACTTGCGCTCGCCTATTATATGTTCAAGACGCGCTCTGTATTTACCTTCGACCAGCACCTTTATGCCGCCGCCGGGCAGCCGCAGCAACTGCTTCACATGGCAGACCGTTCCCGTCTGGTACATGTCATCGGCGTCGGGCGTCTCTTTTGATATATCCCTCTGCCCCACTATGAATATCTTCCTGTCGCCCTCGTTCGCCGCGTCGACCGCCCCCGTCGACTTGCGCCGCTCGACGTCGAAGTTCAGCAGCATATTCGGGAAAACCGTCACCGCCCTCAGAGCCAGCATGGGCAGCAGCTCATATACGTCGTCTTCCAAAGTAATCTCCTTAGCTTTGAGTCTGCGCTCCCCGTCAGCTTGCCGGTATCGCGTCGGGATCAATCTGCGGCTTGGGGCGGCGCACGATCATGGGAGTCTGCTCGCCGTTTACGCACTCGCGCGTTATTACAATCTTTTCGATCTTTCCGTCGGACGGCGCCTCGTACATCGTGTTCATCATCACGTTTTCCATGATGCCACGCAGGCCGCGCGCGCCGATGTCCATTTCGATGGCGCGGTCGGCTATCGCCTCAAGCGCGTCCGCCATGAATTCGAGCCTGATATTGTCGTACTTCATGAGCTGGACGTACTGTTTCGTGAGCGCGTTTTTCGGCTCCGTCAGTATGCGCAGCAGATCGCCGCGCGACAGCGATTTGAGCGTTGTGATGACGGGCATACGTCCCACAAGCTCCGGTATGAGTCCGTACTTGAGCAGATCGTGCGACTGAACGTGCGAAAATATCTCGCCGACGTCGCGCTCGCTCTTGCGCGGTATCTCGGCCCCGAAGCCTATCGTCCTCCTGTTCATGCGGTTTTCTATTATTTTGTCAAGACCGTCGAACGCGCCGCCGCATATGAACAGTATATTCGTGGTGTCAATGCTGATGAACTCCTGATGCGGGTGCTTTCTGCCGCCCTGCGGGGGTACGTTCGCCACGGAACCCTCCA
Source organism: Oscillospiraceae bacterium (assembly GCA_031278515.1). Taxonomy (GTDB): domain Bacteria; phylum Bacillota; class Clostridia; order Oscillospirales; family Oscillospiraceae; genus JAISBX01. The sequence continues at coordinate 14,441 of JAITKI010000149.1, forward strand.
GTATCTTCAGGAGCGCCTGCTGTACGCCCTCCCCCGACACGTCGCGCGTTATTGACACATTCTCGCTCTTGCGCGCTATCTTGTCTATCTCGTCTATATATATGATGCCGCGCTGCGCCAGCTCCACGTCGAAATCCGCCGCCTGCAAAAGGCGCAGCAGTATATTCTCAACGTCGTCGCCCACATAACCCGCCTCGGTGAGCGTCGTCGCGTCGGCTATGGCGAACGGCACGCGCAGTATGCGCGCCAGTGTCTGCGCAAATAGCGTCTTACCGCAGCCCGTCGGCCCGGCGATGAGTATATTGCTCTTTTGCAGCTCCACATCGCCTCCGAAGGTTATGCGCTTGTAATGGTTGTACACCGCCACGGACAGCGCTATTTTGGCGCTGTCCTGACCGATTATATATTCGTCGAGTATCGCCCGTATATCCATCGGCTTGGGGAGGCGGACGCCGTGCTCCCCGACGGGGTCGTAATAATCGACGGGCGCGGGCAACGCAAGCTCGGCCCCGAGCGTATACGCGCACTGCGCGACGCATTCCTCGCATATGAACGTCCCCCCGATCCCCGCGATGACGCGCCCCACCTGCTCCTCCGGCTTCCCGCAGAAGCTGCACTTGATGGGCTTGATGTTGTCTTTCGGCATCTCAGACAGTACTCCTATCGCTTAAAGATCACCGTGTCGATAAGTCCGAACTCGCGGGCCTCCTCGGCGGTCATGAAATTATCCCTCTCACACGCGTCGCGCACGATGTCTATCGGCTTTCCCGTATTTTCCGAGAGTATTTTATTGAGACGTTCCTTCGTGCGCAGAATGTTCTCGGCGTGTATTTGTATATCCGTCGCCTGACCCCTGAAGCCGCCCGTCGGCTGGTGTACCATGATCTCCGCGTTCGGGAGCGCTACCCGCTTGCCCTTCGCCCCCGATGAGAGCAAAAACGCGCCCATGCTGGCCGCCATGCCGATGCAAATTGTGGACACGTCCGCCGTGATATACTGCATTGTGTCGTATATCGCAAGCCCCGCCGTCACCGATCCGCCGGGACTGTTTATATAAAACTGTATATCCTTGTCGGGATCCTGCGCCTCGAGAAACAAAAGCTGCGCCACGACGAGACTCGCCGTCGTATCGTTTACCTCCTCGCCGAGAAACACGATCCTGTCGTTGAGCAGACGCGAGAAAATATCGTAGGAACGCTCCCCACGCGACGTCTGCTCCACCACATACGGTACAAGACTCATGCTCTTATCCATCATAATCAAACATCACTCCCGCTGCTATCTTCCGCGGTCTCCTTGGCCGCGGTCTTTTTGGCGGCGCTTTTGGAACCGCCGCCCGCTTTTTTTGCCGCCGCTCCGGCGGCGCTCTTGGTCTCCACGGCGCTCTTGGTCTCCACGGCGTCGGCGGGTTTGGAGGGTTTCGCCGCCCTTGGCTTGCGCGCGCTCTTGGGCTTCGCCTCGCCTTCGGGCTTCGCATTCGCCGCGCTCCCCTTGCCGGTCGGGACATCCGGCGTGTCCGCGACGGCCGGGACATCCGGCGTGTCCGGCGCGCCCGTTGTATCCGGCGCGCCCGCCGAGGCGGGCGGGGTCGCCTCCGAGGCGGGCGGGGTCGCCTCTGGCTGCGCTGTGAGCGCCGTGGCGCTGTCGGTGATTATTCTGAGCGTCTTTCTCCTTGTGAGTTCCCGCCTTATCGACTCCTCGGAGATGTTCTCTTTGACATCCTCAATTTCCGCGCCGTACCGCTCCGCCCGTTCGCCGTACTCCGTCTCTATCTCCTCGTCGGTGATCTCCACCCCTTCGAGCTCGCCCGCCGCGTCGAGCGCCACAGAGTAATACGCCTGCCGTTTGGCGCCTTCCCGCATACTCTCGCGCAGACTCTCCTCAGTGGTTCCGGACATATTCAGATACATATCAAGTTCCATTCCGTACTGCGCCAGCTGCTCTGAATAAGCGCTCACGGATGAGTCTATGAACTGCTCGATCATCGCATCCGGCATATCGCAGTCCATGCCCTCGACCACCTTGTCGAGCACGGCGCGCTCGAACTCCGAGTCCGCCGCGCGCTCGCGCTGGAGTCTTACCCTCTCGCGTATGCTGCTCTTGTACTCCTCCAGCGTGTCGAACTCGGACACGTCCTTCGCGAATTCGTCGTCGAGTTCCGGTAGTATCTTCTCCTTCAAGTCGCGCAGCTTGACGTTGAACACAGCCGCCCGGCCCGCCAGTTCCCCGGCCTTGTAATCCTTGGGGAACGTGATGTTGATTTCGCGCTCCTCGCCCGCGCGCATACCCTGCACCTGCTCCTCAAACCCGGGTATGAACGTCCCGGAGCCCAGCGTGAGCTCGTAATTTTCTCCCTTGCCCCCCTCGAACGGGACGCCGTCTACGAATCCCTCGTAATCAATGTACGCCGAGTCTCCGCCTATGGCGGGGCGCGTCGTGGATTCCATGCGCGCGCTGCGCAGACGCGCGCCCGCAATCTCGCTGTCCACGGCCGCATCCGGCGCCTCCGCCTCCGGCCTCACCGCCGCCAGCCCCTTGTACTGTCCCAGCTTGACCTCCGGGTGGACGGGGAACGTAAACGTCAGTACGACCGTCTTGTCTTCCTCCGTATCCACGCTCTTGAGTTCCGGGTAGCCGATCGCCTTGAGGTCGCGCTCCTCCACGCCGAATGTGTACGTCTGGAGCGATATGTCCTCTATGGCGTCCTCCCGGAAGACGTCCGCTCCGTACAGCCGCTCAAGCAGCCTACGCGGCGCCTTCCCTTTCCGGAAACCCGGCGCCGAAATCTTGTTTTTACTCCGCCTGTACACTTTTTCGACCGCGGCGTCAAACTCCTCCGCCGTCACCTCGACCGCCATCTCGATTATGCTCTTTTCTTTTTTTTCGCAGCTTCTTACGTTCACGCTCTCTATCCTCCTACATATCGCGGACAAAATCCGCGTCAGGGCACTCGCACGGGACACAGTATACATCATACGCTCGCGCTGCGCAACAACTTTTTTATTTGAATAATTTCGTTTGTCACGGCCGGGGCCGTAACAAACGAGTAACGAGGGTTGGATCTCGCCGTGCGCGGCTCGCAAAGAGCATTTTCCGAGGAATAAATCCCCGGAAAATGCGAAATG
>JAITKI010000111.1 GCA_031278515.1 Oscillospiraceae bacterium
CGGAGCGAGCAAGTTCCCGGCTTTAGCCGGAAACTTGCTTAGCGCAGTCCGTGAGGACGAGACGCACTCCTCGCAAAAATTCTTTTCGCCTACGCCGAAAAGGACGGGAGAGCGAAAACTGCCGCAAACGAAATTATTCGGGGAATGAATAATTTGACAAACCGCGGCGCCGGGTGTAATATGGACAAAAGGCGACGACCGGGAACGAGTAGCCCCTGTCAGGCGGCGCAGAGAAACGGCGGTATGGTGCGAGCCGGGGCGTCACAGGGCGCGAATACATCCCGTGAGCCGCGGACTGAAAAGGTCCGCCGCGAGGCGCGCGTTACAGCGCGGTTGTGCGAAGCGTCAACCCCGGCTCGCCCGGCGCCTTGACGGCGCACACGGCAAGCGCGCCGGCCGCGAGGCCGCGCGAAACTGAGGTGGTACCGCGGAAACTTCCGCCCTCGGGATATTTTTGTCTCGCGGGCGTTTTGTTTTGCGGGCGGCAAAGGAGAGGGACAATGACATTGTACGAGGAACTCAAGGCGCGCGGCCTCGTCGCGCAAACGACAGGCGAGGACGAGGTCGCCCGGCTCATAGACGGAGGGGATGCGGTGTTCTATATAGGATACGACCCGACGGCGGACAGCCTCACAGCCGGCCACTATATGACGCTGTGCCTGATGAAGCGCCTGCAGACGGCGGGCAACCGCCCGATAGCGCTGGCCGGCGGCGGGACGGGGATGGTCGGGGATCCGTCCGGCAGACAGGATCTCCGCAAGATGATGACCGTCGATACAATCGACCATAACGTCGCGAGAATCAAGGAGCAGATCTCGCGATTTATCGAGTTCGGAGAGGGCAAAGGGCTGCTCGTAAACAACGCGGACTGGCTCAGAAATCTCAACTATCTCGAATTCCTGCGCGACTTCGGAGCGTACTTCTCCGTGAACCGGATGCTCACGGCCGAATGTTATAAGAACCGCATGGAGAAAGGCCTCACCTTCCTTGAATTCAATTACATGATCATGCAGGCGTACGACTTCTACGAGCTGTTTTTGCGCTGCGGGTGCAATATGCAGTGCGGCGGCGACGACCAGTGGAGCAATATGCTCGCGGGCGCCGAACTCATCCGCCGCAAGCTGCAAGGCGACGCCCACGCGCTGACTATTACCCTGCTCACAGACTCAAACGGCGTCAAGATGGGGAAGACGGCCGGCAACGCGCTCTGGCTCGACGCGAACAAGACGAGTCCTTACGAGTTTTTTCAGTATTGGCGTAATGTGGACGATGCCGACGTCGTGAAGTGCCTCAATATGCTGACGTTTCTGCCGCTTGACCGGATAGCCGAGCTGGCCTCCTGGCGCGATAAGAAGACAAACGAGGCAAAGGAAATACTCGCGTACGAGGTGACAAAGCAGATCCACGGAGAGGACGCGGCCGCGGCGGCCCGCGACACGGCGCGCGCGCTGTTTTCCTCCGGCGGCGCCGCCGATATGCCGGAGACGGCGCTCAGTGAGGCGGACTTTACGGACGGGGCGATAGATATTCTCGCGATTTTGCAGAAATCCGGGCTTGTGGCCTCGCGCAGCGAGGCTCGCCGCGCCGTCGAGCAGGGCGGAGTGGAGGTCGGAGGAGAGAAAGTCACGGATATCGCGAAAAAATACGCAATTGAGGAACTTGCGGGAGAGGGACTCATCGTGCGGCGTGGAAAGAAGAACTTCCGAAGGGTGGCGCTATGCGTATGAACAAGCGTCGGCGCGTCATTCTTCTGGCCTCGGCGCTCACACTGGCCGCGATCGTCGCCGTGGCGCTCGCGCGCGCGGGTACGCCGGAGCGGCCGCCGTCCGTCTCCGCGCCGTCCGCGTCTCCGACGCCGATACCGACGCCGACAGTCGTCCTCACGCCGTCCGCATCCCCGACGCCGACGCCGACGCCCTACGACGGTCCGCGCAATCCGCTCACCGGTATGCCGATCGACAGCGACATGTCGGCCCGGCGTCCGATAGCCGTGATCCTCAATAACAGGCGGATAGCGCAGCCGCAGCACGGAATATCAAAAGCGGACATCATCTACGAGGCGCCCGTCGAGGGCGGAATAACGCGGATGCTGGCCGTATATCAGGACATAGCGGACGCCGGCGTCGTCGGCAGCGTGCGGAGCGCGCGCGACTGCTTTGTCGAGCTCGCCCAGGGACACGACGCCGTTCTCATACACGCGGGCGGCAGTCCGCAGGCGTACACGGCAATAATCAATCGCGGCGTGACGAGCATCGACGGCGTCAACGGCGGCAGAACGCAAATTTTCTACCGCGATCGGGAGCGGCGCGCCAAAATGGGCTATGAGCACAGCCTTATGACCTCGAGCGGGCTGATAGCGGAGTATTTCCCGACATACAAGCTGCGCCTTGAATACCGGGACGGCTACGAATACGGCGCGGTCTTCGCGGACGACGGGACGCCGGCGGGCGGCGCGCCCGTTTCGGGATTCACCGTCGCGTTTTCCGCCGCCAAGACGACGTCCTTCTCCCGCGACGCGTCGAGCGGGCAGTATCTGGTCAGTCAGTACAAAAGCGCGTATGCGGACGGAAACGACGGCGTCCAATTGTCGGTTACCAACGTGATCGTCATAGAGACCTCCGTATCTCTCATACCGGGCGACAGCGAGGGCAGGATGGACGTCCGGCTGACAGGCAGCGGCTCCGGATACTTCGCGTGCGGGGGCAAGCTCGTCGAGATCAACTGGCAAAAGGACGACGTCCAGTCGCCGTTTTCGCTCACGCAAAAGGACGGGACGCCGCTCACGCTCGGACGCGGACAGAGCTATTTTTGCATAGCGCCCAAGGGAGCGCTGACTGCGGACGGCGGTGAAGCCGCGCCCAAAGCATAGGCGCCGCTAAATAGCGCGGCGCCGGCGCCAGGTTTTTCCGATCACTTTATCCCCTCTATTTTTGTTATAAAATCGCTAAATGAGGTCGTTATCGCGTAATCGAGGAAAATCAGATCGACGTTCTCATATCCGCCTATCACATCAAGCGCGGAGCCTTCAAAATGCCTAGGGTCGAGCACGACGATATTCTCATAGTGCGGCGCGAGCCACGGAATAAACGCGTTGGCGTAGGAGTCCTTTATTATGACGGCCGTTTTCCCGTTCTTGACGGATGTCGTCACCGTGAGCTGCGGGTGATCCCCTCCCATAAACACGCTGTACGTGGCTTTCCCTTCCGCGCCCGGCAGATACAGAAGCTTAGACGATGTCTCGAGCTCGCCCTTATACCTGTAGCAGTAGATGGTGTCGGGTTTTTCCCGCAGCGACTGCGACGGCGCGCGATTGTACAGGTATCCGAGAAATCCCGGTATGGCGATTTCCTCATACTCCGATATTTCCTTCGGCGTAAAACCCGCCGCGCCCGCGAACGCGCGGTAGGCGTAGTACGCGCCCAACGCCGTCCAGTGGTGGTCCGTCCGGAAGTACAGATATTCCTCCGTGTGTTCCGCTATCTCGCCGTAAGCGTCCACGGATATCACACCCTCATTCAGCGCGCCGTACACGACCGATATCGCCTCTTTTTCCGAATCAAACGCGTCGCGATAGACTTCCGGCACAAACTCAATCTGCGTCGGCGCCACCAGCGAGAACACGCGCACGTTCTCCGGCAGCGCTTCACGGTAGCCGTTTATCACGCCCGCGTAACGCTCGGCGAGCCGCCTGCTGAAACCGAAAATTTCGACGAGCCTGTCGTCAAACACAAGGATCGGTCCCTTGACCCGCCCTGTTCCCTCAGGCTGCGCGGAGTACGCCGGATCCGCGGACGGCGCGGGCGTAGGTTCCGGCGTTGGACTCGGGCTGACAGGCGTAGGCGTTGGCGTCAGAGTTGGCGTGTCAGATGGCGCGGGAGTCGGAGTCGGAGTCGGCGTCGGAGCGGCGGACGGAACAGGCGTCGGCGTCGGAGCGGCGGGCGGCGCGGATTCAGCCGGAACCGGCGCCGGAACCCCGTAACCCCCCGCTATAGCCATCGCGGCATCTATGAAGTCCGTCCGCCGCGCGACCCGGTCGGAAAGCCACGGCTCTATGCCCTCGGCAAACTTACCCGAGAAGACGCTCCCGGCCGATATGTCCGGAAAGCTGTTAAGAGAGCGGTTCTCGCGCTCTACCGTGCGCCCGTCAGGCGGAAACACCGTCACGATTATCATGAATAGCGCCAGTACGGCGCAAAATACCGCCGCATTGAGTTTTTTCATATATACGACCACGCCTTTCGTTTTATTTCAGGCACAAGACGACCATGAAAAGCCGTGGTCATACTGTGCGCGTATTGCCTGCCCGACCCCCGGTTCAAAACCGGAAGTACAAAAACGGGTTGTAGGTCTGCCCGACGAGCATCGTAAAGCACAGCATCATGAGCGCCGCGTTGCAGACGGGTTCCGCGACGGGCAGTCTCGCGCGGAGCCTTGACGCCAGCCTCGCCGGATACGGCGTCGAGGCTATCGCGAGCGCCGCAAGCAGGAATATGTTCGAGAAAAACACGGATTCCACGCGGAAATCGTACAGCCGGGCGCCGCCGAACGCCGCCCTGGCAAACGCGCCAAGCGCCGTCATGTCCGTGAAATAGAATATCGCCCAGCCCGCCAGCACAAGAAACATCGCGTAGACGCGGCGCAAAACGCGCGGCGCGCGGCGCAAAACGTTTTTCAGCAGAAACTTCTCGGCCAGAAGCACCGCGCCGTAGTACAGCCCCCAAAGGACAAAATTCCAGGACGCACCGTGCCACAGCCCCGTCAGACACCACACAATCGCAAGATTAAGCGCCTGGCGGCGTCTGTTCCCCCCGAGCGGGACGTACACATAGTCCCGAAAAAACGTGGAGAGCGAGATGTGCCACCTGCGCCAGAAATCCGTCACGGAGTCCGCTGCGTACGGATATCGGAAATTCTCCTTGAATTCAAAGCCTATCATCTTGCCGAGCCCTATCGCCATGTCGGAGTACCCGGAGAAATCGAAGTATATCTGGAACGCGAAAAACACAATCCCCAGCCAGCTGCCGAAGAATGTCATCTTCGAGCCCGCGAACAGGATGTCGGCCGCTTCGCCGGCCGGATTCGCCAGCAGCACCTTCTTCGCCATTCCGACCGCAAAACGCGTCGTTCCGCTCGAAAAACCCGCCGGCGTTATCCGCCTTCGCGTCAGTCTCTCTTCAACGTCGGCATACCTGACTATGGGTCCCGCGACAAGCTGCGGAAACATCGTCACGTACGATAAAAACGCCGAAAATGACCGCTGCGCCCTCACTTCTCCCCTATAGACGTCTATCGTGTATGAGAGCGTCTGAAACGTATAAAACGATATGCCGAGCGGCAAGGAAAAACCCGGCTCGCGGATTGCGGTTCCGAAAAGCGCGTTTATATTCCCGATGAAAAAACCGGAATACTTGAACGCCGCGAGCAATCCGAGGTTTATGACGAGAGACGAGACGAGCGCGGCCTTGCTGAGCCGTGAACCCCTATATCTGGCGATTATCAGTCCGTGGAAATAATCCACCGTGCCTGAGAACAACAGCGCCAGCACCCATACCGGTTCCCCGAAAGAGTAAAACAACAGCGAAAACGCGACAAGCGCCGCCGTTCGAAAGCGCGGGAGCGCATAATACGTAATCAGAAAAACGGGCAGGAAAAGACACAGAAACGTGAGCGACGAGAAGACCATTGCACACTCCTCTGGGGTGTTATTTAGACAAAAACCGCTCGAATTCCCCGATAGACCGAAAATCAGCCGGGGTATGAGCCGGTACCGCGCGTATTCGCGAGGCTTTTTACGGAACAGCCGGAGGATATATCCGGCGCCGCGCGCGCGGTTTCCGCATGTCGCCTTTTAGTATTTCCCCGCAATGGAGAGTTTACCACAGCGCCGGGCGGGACGCAAGCGTCTGCTATCGCCCCTGCGCTTTCAAAAATCATTTCGTTTGTGATGGCGAAGCCATCACAAACGAGTCACGGGAGCTTGGATCTCGCCGTGCGCGGCTCGCAACGAAACAATTCTTCAAAAAACCTCTTGATTTTTCCCGCGCGAGGTGGTAGAATGCACTCTCACACGGCTTTTGCGGGCTTTGGAGACCGCGAGAGCGCGGCGGAACACAGCGTCCCGCCTGAATCCAGTAACATTTTTAGAAGGAATGATCCGAAAAATGCCGAACATCAAATCCGCGTCAAAAAGAATCCTCATCTCAAAAGCGCGTAACGCGAGGAACAGGGCCTCAAAGTCCCTCATCAAGACAAATCAGAAGAAATTCGACGACGCCGCGTCGGAAGGCAGCCGCGAGGCGACCCTGAGCGCCTACAAGACCGCCGTAAAGACAATCGACCGCGCCGCCGCCCGCGGACTCATACACAAAAACAACGCGGCGCACAAGAAGAGCGCCCTGACCGCAAAGCTCAACAGCATTACCCGATAAAGCGCCGCGGACGCGCTGTCAATTCTCTGTTCCGAAAGAGGCGGGTGAAATCCCGCCTCTTTGAGTCATTTCGTTTGTAGCGATTTTCGCCCTTCGTCCTTTTCGGCGTAGGCGAAAAGAATTTTTGCGGAGGAGTGCGTCCCGTGCGACGGAGCAAAAATTGTCGCATTTCGCATTTTCCGGGGATTTATTCCTCGGAAAATGCTCTTTGCGAGCCGCGCACGGCGAGATCCAACCCTCGTTACTCGTTTGTTACGGCCCCGGCCGTGACAAACGAAATTATTC
>JAITKI010000122.1 GCA_031278515.1 Oscillospiraceae bacterium
GGCAGATAGAGGACAAGGGCTACGCGATACCGTACGACGCGGGGGAGCGCAAGGTTGTGAAGATAGGCGTGGAGTTCGACAAGGACGAGCGGAATATCTCGCGCTGGCTTGTGAGAGAGGACGGGCAGTAAGGGATGGAAATCTGCGGAGCGTGACGCGATGGCGGATTCGAAGATTTTCAGGGCGAATGACGACCGAGAGGGGTGGCGATTGTGGCAAAGAGAGCGCTCGTAGTGGAGGACGATACGAATATTGCGGAACTCCTGCGGCTGTATCTGGAGAGGGACGACTTTGATGTGACGATAGCTTCCACGGGAGCAGCCGGAATAACCGAGTTCGAGCGCACGTCGCCTGACCTCGTGCTGCTTGATATCATGCTGCCTGTCATGAACGGTTGGGAGGTGTGCCGCGAGATACGCGGCGTATCCAGGACCCCGATAATCATGCTGACAGCAAAAGGAGAGACTTTTGATAAGGTCGTCGGTCTCGAAATGGGCGCGGACGACTATGTCGTAAAGCCGTTTGAGGTAAAGGAGCTGCTCGCGCGTGTCCACGCTGTCATGCGCCGCAGCGGCTCGGACGCGCAGCGGCGGCTTGTTTTTGACAAGCTCGTCGTCGATATGGATTCCTTTGAGTTGCTGGTGGACGGCAAGCGCGTTGAAGCGCCTCCAAAGGAGATGGAATTGTTGTACCATTTAGCGTCCACCCCGAACAAGGTGTACACGCGCAATCAGCTGCTTGACGAGGTGTGGGGCTTTGACTATTTCGGCGATTCACGGACGGTCGACGTACACATAAAGCGGCTGCGAGAAAAGCTTGAGAATGTCAGCGATAAATGGTCGCTGAAGACGGTCTGGGGTGTGGGATACAAATTCGAGCTGAGCGGCGCATGAGACACAGTACGTCTTTTCGCAACTTTGCGGCGACGGCCCTCGCGTTTCTGGTGTGTCTGTGTATGCTCGGCGGCATGTTCGTAACGTGGAGCCGCAGCATAGTTATGCAGGAAAGACGCAAGTCCATGACGGCGGCGGCGCGCGAAGCCGTGAGGTATGTGTCCGCGCAGAGTCCGTACTATAGTTATGACCTCGGCGCGTTCGAGATACGCATGTCTCTCACCGTGCTGTCGGGGATATCCGGGTTTGACATATTGCTCACAGACCCGGACGGGGTCATTGTGTCGTGTTCGGACAAGCAGTTCAACAGCCCGTACATCGGCAAAAGGATCCCCGAAGAGGTGCTGTCAGTCGTAGCGGAGAGACGTGAGAGCGCCCTGCGGTCGCGTCTCGGCGACGTCTACGGAGAACGCCGGTATATCTCCGGTATGCCGCTGATAATGGAGACGGCTCGCGGCGGCTATATCTTCGGGTACATGTTCCTGTCGAGCGACGCGGATACAATGGTGAACGTATGGCGCCAGTTCGCCGGGGCCTTTGTGCTCGTGACCGGCGTTGTGATGGTGATGGCTTTTTTTATCTCGCTTGTGATGTCCAGAAAGCTGGCGGCGCCGATAGACGAGATGGCCCGCGCGGCGCGGCGCTTCGCGCACGGCGATTTCTCCGTGCGCGTCGGGGAGACGCGCCGCTCAGACGAGATTGGCCAGCTGATGCAGGCGTTCAACGCCATGGCGGACTCGCTCGAACGCTCCGAGAAGCTCAGGCGGGAATTCATAGCTAACGTGTCGCACGAGCTTAAAACGCCCATGACGGTGATATCCGGCTTCGCGGACGGCATCCTTGACGGCGCCATCCGACCTGAGAATGAGAGAAAGTATCTGGAGATCATCTCATCCGAGACGCGTCGCCTCTCGCGACTCGTGCGCGGGATGCTCGATATGTCGCGTTTGCGGGGACAGAACAGCGCGGAGATCGTCGCCGGCAGCTTCGATATCTCGGAAGTCATACGCGTGACGCTGCTGGGACTGAGCGCTAAAATAGAGGCGCGCGGACTGGACGCCGCCGCGGAGCTGCCGGAGGAACCCGTCGTCACTCGCGGTGATAAGGACTCGGTGACGCAGGTGGTGTACAATCTGCTGGACAACGCCGTAAAATTTGCGGATGAGGGCAGCGTCATCAAAGTCAGCCTGTGGAAGCAGGGCACGAAAGCGTTTGCGGCGATTGAAAATCAGGGAGAGACGATCCCGGAGGATGAGATGCCGCTGATCTTTGACAGGTTTCACAAGACAGACCGCTCGCGCAGCGCCGACCGCGAGGGCGTCGGTCTCGGGTTGTACATCGTCAAGACGATACTTGACAACCACGGCGAAGACATATACGTCACCAGCCGTGACTGCGTGACGCGCTTTGTGTTTACGCTGACTATATCGGGGTAGACGGCGCCGCCGTACTGCCGGTACAGCGGGCGGCGTGAACGACTGTGCTGTGAGGACGTTCACCGGACGCGTCGCCGGGTGGTATATTTATGGTAGCGCCGAGGCGGGTACGTCTGCCGACGTCGCCGTGAGTCGGCGCAACATCGCCGAACGAGCAGGAGGTTTTGCCGGTGAACGCGAAAGAAAACTATCTGAGGATGCTGCGCGGGGAGATACCGGAGTTCATGCCGTCATTTTTCGAGCCGTACATGGCGCCGGTGAAAGAGGAGTTGCTCACGCCGCAGACGGCGCCAAACGGACCGATAATCACGAGCTTTGGCGTCACGTACATAGGTAACGCAGAGAACAACTGGGGCGCCATGCCCGACCCGCGAATACACATTTTGGAGGACATAACGAAATGGCGCGGCATTATCAAGGCGCCTGATCTCTCGGGCCGCGACTGGGAGAGCTATTACAAGAAGAAAACAGAGAACATCGACCGCGAGAACTTGTGCGTCATGATAGACGGCGGCGACTTCTTCCTGACGCTCGTGAGTTTCATGGGCTTTGAAAACGCGCTCATGGCAATGCACGAGGAGCCGGAGGAGGTTGTGGAGTTGTTCGAGTACGTCTCGCAGTTCTATATGGCCGTGCTGCGCAACCAGATGTACTACATGCGTCCGGAGGTATACGTGCTGATGGACGACGACTCCGCCTATCAGGCGCCTTTCTTTTCCGTTGATATGTACAGGCGGCTCATAAAGCCGTTCCACCGCCGCCAGTGCGATATAGCGCTGGAGTTCGGCGCGATAGTCGAGAGACATGACTGCGGCAAGAGCGAGCAGTTCATAGACGACTGGCTTGATATAGGCGTGCGGGAATGGAATCCGGCGCAAATCTCGAACGATCTGAAGACCGTAAAGAGTAAGTACGCGGGGCGCCTCGCGCTCTCGGGGTGTTGGGACTCGCAGGGTCCGCTCAGTCACAAGAGCGTGGACGACAAGGTGCTCAAGGACGCGCTGGCGGAGTACACGGACACGTTTGCCCCCGGCGGCGGCTTTACGTTCGGAGCGATGATAGGCGGTCCGCCGGACGACCCGGAGGCCGGCGCGAAACGCGACGTCATAAAGGACTTCTTCTTCGACTACGCCCGCGACTGGTACAAGACACACTAAAAACGCGTCCGCCGGACGGACGGCGGTATACCGCGAGTACAGTGATATGCCGGATAATTTATGTCGTTGGCATGTATATCTTTGTGTGTTGTATAAGATATAATGATCATCACGGTCGAACAAGACGTTGAAAATTGTAAGAAAAATCCGCAATGCGGATTTTTCTTACGCCCCCGGCCGGGGGCGTAAATGAGACTTGACTGCGCGGCCGGCGGCGGAGAATAATCTTGAGCGAAGGAAGGGGAATGCGAAAATGGAAGAATTGAAGCATAAGGACATGGTGTTCGAGCTGAAACCTCAGCACACGGATTGGGGAGACTGGTGCTACACGCCTCAGCTTTATTTCCGAGGCGCCGAGGACATCCCGGGCTCGAAATACAACGTGGGCTGGCAGATATTCACAAAGCCCATACACTGGATGGAACCGGATCCCCATTTCCACCGCGAGGAGGAGTATCTCGTGTTCATAAACGCGGATCTCTACCACCCGGAGGAATTCGATGCCGAAATAGAGATTTGGCTGGGCTATGATGTGAGCAAAATGGAGAAGCACGTCATAACGAAGCCGTCCGTCGTCCGTATTCCCGGCAGTATGTGGCACTGTCCCATGGATTTTAAGAGGGTCGATAAGCCCGTTTTGTTCCAAGCCGTGTACCTGGACGGCACATGCGGTCGTGTATCCCGGCGCACAGGCGCGGACGGTGAGGAGCAGTTCGTATACGGGGGACCGGAAATAATGCATGGCTGCTCGCTCGATCCCGCGAAAGACAGATGTACATACTGCGGCAGATGCTTTCGTTTGAAGAATGAGGCCGGATAATTTTGGCCTGCGGTGAAGCGAAAGGAATGCACATAAAAAATGATCAAGTACATTGTAAGGCGTCTGTTGTGGATGATTCCGACTCTTTTGGGCGTTTCGCTGATGGTGCTGCTATTCATTGAGATCACGCCCGGCGACCCGGCGAGGATGATACTCGGCAACTACGCGTCGGACGAGCAAGTCGCGGAGCTTCGCTCGAAACTCGGTCTCGACGACCCGCTCCCCGTCAGATACTATCGCTTTGTCGCAAACGCCATCAGAGGTGATTTTGGCAAATCGCTCACGATGCATACGGATGTGACACAGGACATATTCATACGATTTCCTTATACGTTGATTATTGTCTGCGCCAGCTTGATGATTGCCGTACTGCTCGGGATACCGGTCGGAATCTATGCGGCGACGCACCAGTATACGTGGAAGGACAACGCTGCTATTTTCGGGTCGCTGTTCTGCGTTTCCATGCCCGGTTTTTGGTTTGCGCTCATCCTGATTGATATTTTTGCCATCAGACTCAGCCTAGTACCGCCGATGGGCATTAAACCATGGACCGGGTGGATACTGCCCTGCGTTTCGCTGGCTATCGGATACACGGCGTCCATCGCGCGGCAAATGCGATCGAGTATGCTTGATGTGATCAGACAGGATTATATAATCACCGCTCGCGCCAAAGGACAGACCGAGAGAAAAGTTCTCTATAAGCACGCGCTGAAAAACGCCATGATTCCCGTCATAATGATTTTAGGCGGAATGTTCGGCATGTCTCTCGGCGGGGCGCTGATAGCGGAGACGATCTTCTCAATTCCCGGTCTCGGCAGCTATACGCTCACGGCGCTGACGCAGCGCGACTATCCCGTCATTCAGGGGAGCGTACTCTATCTGGCAATCGCTTTCGGCGTCGTGATGCTGCTGGTTGACGTTATATTCGCGTTTGTCGATCCGAGGATACGATCTCAGTATAGCGGCCGGAAAATGAGAAAAGGAAGGGGGTCGCAAGATGGCGCTGTCCGGGAGCAATGACAAGCAGAGGAAGTACTCGGCTTTCGGGGATGTATGGCGCCGGCTCAAGAAAAATAAGCCGGCGATGGCAGGTCTTGTCATCATCGTCCTCTTAATTCTTATCGCAATTTTCGCGCCGGCTATCGCGCCGTACTCTTATTCTGAACAGGACTCCCTGCACAAGTTCGCCCCATCCGGCGGGGAACATCTGCTCGGAACGGACAATCTCGGAAGAGATGTCCTGAGCAGACTGTTGTACGGTTCGCGTCAATCATTGCAAATGGGCCTGTACTCGGTGGCGATAGCGGCCGTCATTGGAATTGTTATCGGCGCGATAGCCGGCTTTTATGGCGGGTGGCTGGACAATCTGCTGATGCGGCTCCTTGACATCTATCAGTGTATTCCGATGATGCTGCTGTGCATTGTGCTTGCCGCCGCGCTCGGACCCTCGCTGACAAACGCCACAGTCGCAATCGGCGTCTGCTCGGCGCCGGGATACGCCAGACTCATCCGCGCCTCAATTCTTACCATCCGCGAGTCGGAGTACGTTGAGGCGGCGCGTGCAATCGACGCGAGCGACTTTCGCATTATCACAAAACACATTATTCCAAACGCCATCGCTCCGATGATCGTGCAGATTACAATGAGCATCGGCGGTATGATACTTTCGGGCGCGATGCTCACTTACATAGGTTTAGGCGCGCAGCCTCCAATCGCGGAGTGGGGCGGAATGCTGGCGGACGGAAGAAATTTCATGAGACAGCACGCTTCGCAAGTTATTTACCCCGGAGTATGTATCATGATCAGCGTGCTGTCGTTCAATCTTCTCGGCGACGGACTTAGGGACGCGCTGGATCCGCGCTTGAAGAACTGAGGTGACGGCGGTGGATGAGCGGAATTTGCTGGAAATTACGGATCTCACGGTCGAGTACCGCACGGACGACACCGTCGTTCGCGCCGTTAACGGGGTAAATCTTGCCGTAAAAAAGGGTGAGACGCTCGGTGTGGTCGGGGAAACGGGCGCCGGCAAGACGACGATCGCGCGCGCGATCCTCCGCATACTTCCAAACCCGCAGGCGAAAGTTTGCGGGGGACGGATGTTTTTTGGCGGACAGGATATCATGCGGATATCCGAAAAAGATATGCGGAAGATCCGTGGGAATAGAATCGCCATGATTTTTCAGGATCCGATGACGGCGCTCAACCCAATTGAACGCGTCGGAGACCAGATCGCGGAGACAATCGGACTGCACAACAGAATTCTCCGCGCCGACGCGCAGCGCAGAGCGGTTGATATGCTGGAGACGGTGGGGATTCCCGGGGAACGGTACGGCGAGTACCCGCATCAGTTTTCAGGCGGCATGAAGCAAAGAGTGGTTATCGCCATGGCGTGCGCCTGCAAGCCGGAGTTGCTGCTGGCCGACGAACCGACGACGGCGCTCGACGTCACAATTCAGGCGCAAGTGCTTGAAATGATGCAGTCCCTGAAAAAGAGATTAGACACGTCCATCATTCTTATAACGCACGACCTCGGCGTAGTGGCGAATGTCTGTGACGCCGTTGCGGTAATTTATGCCGGCGAGATTGTGGAGTATGGCGCGGCGGAGGACATTTTCGACCGGGCGGCGCATCCGTATACAAGAGGACTGTTCAATTCATTGCCGAGACTGAAATCTGCGGAGCGCCGTCTCAAGCCGATCGGCGGGTTGATGCCGGATCCTTCCAATCTGCCGGAAGGGTGTAAGTTCGGCGCGAGGTGTCCCCTAGCGCGGGATATATGCCGTGCCGAAAACCCCGGCGCGCGCGCGGCGGGAGCGGGACACCTGGTAAAATGTTTTTTCGCGGGAGGTGAACGCTGATGCCCGCATTGTTGGAAGTACGTGATCTTAAAAAGTATTTCAAGACAGGCGGTGGAATACTGCACGCCGTTGACGGGATCAGTTTCGCGCTCGAAGAGGGAAAGACGCTCGGTGTCGTCGGCGAGTCAGGATGCGGAAAATCGACGCTCGGTAGGACGATTCTCCATCTGCTCGAGGCGACGGACGGGCGCATCCTGTTCGAGGGAGAGGACGTCACAACCCCGTCGCGAGCGCGATTACACGCGCTGCGCAGAAAAACGCAAATCATCTTTCAGGATCCGTTTTCATCGCTGAATCCCCGTATGTCGGTGAGCGCGGCTATCATGGAGCCGCTGGTGATACACAGCGGACTGTCCCGCGACGACATGCGAAGCGAGACGCGTAAATTGATGGATACCGTCGGCCTGGCGGAACGCTACGCAAACGCCTACCCGCACGAGCTTGACGGCGGATGCAGGCAGCGCATCGGGATTGCCCGCGCGCTTGCCCTGAATCCGAAATTCATTGTGTGTGACGAACCGGTTTCTGCTCTCGACGTCTCAATTCAAGCGCAGGTGCTGAATCTTCTGCTTGACTTGCAAGAAGAGCGTAAGCTGACATATATTTTTGTCACGCACGATCTGTCAGTTGTGAAGTATATCTCCGATGAGATCATGGTCATGTATCTCGGGCGAATGGTTGAAAAAGCGCCGTCGGACGAGCTGTTTGAGAACACCCTGCACCCGTATACAAAAGCGCTCCTCTCCGCGATTCCCGAGCCGGATATACATTGCCGGCAGGAACGAGTGCAGATCCGCGGTGAGATAACCTCGCCTATAAACCCCGCGCCGGGCTGCCGCTTTATGGCGCGGTGTCCTCACGCCTCGGAGGTGTGCGCCGAACCGCAAAAATCGGAAGAATATTCTCAAAATCACTCTGTCTCCTGTTGTAAATGCGGAGAACTGAACAAACGAAAGGAAGAACTGATACGATGAAGGATATATATTTGCAAGGAGCCTTTAAAAACCTTAAAACCTCATTCATGCGCGGTGTAATGCCGCTCCTGCTGTGCTGTGCGTCGACCTTTTCCCTCGCAGCCTGCGGCGGCGGAGACGGGGGGCCGACGCCGGGCGCGGTAACGGAAGCGCCGCCTTCACAGAGCGGCGCGACTGCAACCCCCGGCGCTTCTCAGGCCGCCGCGGGCGGCGACAGTGTCGCTGTGGCGATCTCGTCGGATGTGGGCTCGCTGGATCCGCGCAAGGTCAGCGGCTCGGGATTTTTTCCGGTCATCAGCAGCTTTTCCGAGACGTTGTGGGAATTCGGATACAACAATCAGGAGTCCTTTGTTCTCGCCGAAGGCAGGGATAAGAAAAGTTCGCTTGAATACACTATCCGGCTTAAGGAGAATATCAAATTCTCCAACGGCGGCGCGTTCAACGCCGATGACGTGATTTTTACGTTCAACCTATGGAAAAACGACCCGTCCCGTACACACTATTTACAAGCAGTCGATATGGAAAAGACGAAAAAGATCGACGACTATACCGTCGATCTCCGGTATACGCATTACAACGTCGGACAGCTGGCGATGCTGGGCGCCGTGTATATAGTCGACGCCGAAACGTACGACGAGGACAACTTCTCGCAAAATCCCGTGGGGACAGGGCCGTATCTGGTACAGGAATATGTGACCAACAGCTACGTCACTATGAAGGCGCGCGACGATTATTGGGGCGGCGAATTGCCCGTCAAGAATATTGAGTTTAAAGTCATCAACGAGGATGCTCAGAAAGTCAACGCGCTTGACGCGCGTACCGTGGACCTTGTCGGCGGCGTTCCGACGGGCGATGTTGAGTACGTCAAGTCATTGCCGGACTATGAAACGCGCACGGTCGACTTGGGGTACGCCCTTTCGTTCTCTTTTAATCTGAACGAAGCTTCCGTGTTCTACGACAAGAACGCGCGCTACGCCGTCGCCTACGCCGTCGATAAACAGGCGATCATAAACGCCGCCTTCGACGGGTACGCGACCGAGTCGAAGCTGCCGTTTGCCGCGTCGCTCAATGATTACAGTGATTCCCTGCTGAATCTTCACGATACGTATACAAGGGGCTACGACATTGAACTTGCGAGGGAATACGCGGAGAAAGCCGGACTTGTCGGCAAGGAGGTCGAGATCGTCACGTACGGCGATACGGGTTCCGTACTGATGGCGCAGATATTACAGGAATCCCTCGGGCAGATTGGAGTGGCGCTGAAGATTTCAAACTACGATATGGCGACATACTACACGGTCACGGGTGATCCGACGAGATGGGATTTGTCCACCTCGGTAGGAGCAGGACCGTGCGGACTCGGCGCCGATGTGATGACCACGTTTGTCAGTTTCACGGCGCCCAGTGAAGTTCGTGACAAAATAGTCGCGGCGGGAACAGAAATTATGGGTACAGACGACTCTGAAGAGTACGCGAAAAAGATGGTGGAGTTCGTTCGGCTCTTTGAGGAGGAATGTCCGTGGTATTCCGTTCTCGATGTGCAGTCCACCATCACATATTCGAAGAAGATCGTCGGCTTTGATCTATACGGCGGAACAGGCTATAGGATTAAGGACTGGACTATCACGCCGTAGCGTCCGCGCGCGGCGGAACACATTTTACCGGGAGGGGGGAAACACGGTGCGCGAAGAATTCGAACGCCTGTTTCACGAACTGAAACCGCGCATGGATGCGCCGGGTGAATTTATGCGCTTGCCTTACGCTTGGTTTGATGGGGAGCGCGCTGTTCAAGGCTCACGTCTCAGCGTCGGATTTCAGGTAATCGACAAGCCGGCAGTCATGAGGACGGAACCGCACTTTCATGCCGACGAGCAATATCTCATTTTCATGGGCGCGGTTTGGCCGGACATATTCGATTCATGGGACGGCGAGGTCTGGGTGTATATGGGGAAAAGCCCGGACAAAATGGAGAGGATCGTCATTACAAAACCGACGATCATTCACGTGCCGCGCGGCTACTTCCATTGCCCGATTGAGGTCAGACGCGCCGATAAGCCGATCTTGTTCACCGCTCCCACGCAAGCGGGTTCTGTCGCCGCGATTACCGAGGTGCGGTTCCCGGGCGGGGAAAAATCAGATATTTACCACGAGATCACGCCGACCGGCGGCGGATATCCGCCATATGAGTCGGTCGAGTGGACTGTGATAAACGAAAACGGCGGGCTCTCCGATGAAATCCGGCAATACGTGCTCGTTATTCCGAGGGAGGATACGGCGCACGGGCCTATGGTTCCGTCCCCGCAAGCGTATTTCCGCGGCAAGACGTACCTAGACAACGCCACAATCCATATGGGCTGGCAGGTAATCGCCGGAGGACCGATGCCGATGGAGAACGCGCACTTCCACCAGGCGGGCGAGGAATATATTTTCTTCACAGGGGCAAATCCGGCCGACATTTTTGACTTCGACGCCGAAATCTCATTCAAAATCGGCGATTCGCCGGATGAACTCGAGGAAAAAATTATCACAAGGCCGACTGTCGTGCGCGTTCCGGCCTTCATGTGGCACTGCCCGATCAACTTCACACGCGTGACTAAGCCGCTGATGTTTCAGGCGGCGTTCATGGATGGCGTGTGGGGAACGATTGAGCGCCGTAGCGTAGACGGGGGAGGGTTAATTTACAGCTACATGGGCGACAACGTGCGATTTTGCGTGTACGATACCCGAAAGACGTGCAATATGTGCGGTAAATGCTCTAAAAACGCGTCCGCCGGACGGACGGCGGCGCGGTGACCGGCGCGCCCGTCACGGCGCCGGACGGACGTGTTGGGGCGCGGCTTTCACCGGGCCGTGTATCTGCTCGGAAGTGTTCGGGCCGGTCGAATCCAGTATGCGCAGCGCGATACACGACAGGAGGATGTGCAGGCGCTCGTGCGGGTCGTCGAGGTGCATGGCGACGAGCTTTTCTATACACTTCAACCGGTATGTCATGGTGCTGCGGTGTATGTAGAGCTTGTTTGAGGCTGTCATGAGACTTTTGTTGTTCATGAGATAAGTCTCAAGCGTCAGCAGGAGTTCCGTGCCGTTCGCCGCGTCGTACTCGCGAAGGCGCACGGCGGCGACATGGCACGTGGCGCGCAGCGGAAAACAGGAACTGAGCTCATGTATGATATGCAGCTCCGCGACGTCGCGATAATAGAGAACGCGGCGGCTGTGCGTGTTCTCCACGCGAAGGGGCATTGTGGCCAGGTCGTACTGCAGTTTTATCTGTGAAAAATCACAAAACGGCAGCCCTACGCAGCATAAAGCGTCGTCGAGAGCCAGCTGCTTTTGCAGAGTGGGGAGACACTCCTGAAAGATTTCATCCGAAACGTTGTGCAGTAAAATCAGTATGAAGTCCCCATAATGGAGCGCGATACAGTCGGAGTAAGCGCCGGCGAAGACGTTTTCGTAGTTGTATATGCCGTGGCTGGAATGGCGGCACTCCGGGGACAGCGTCACGAGCAGGATTTGGTAGTAGTCGGACAATTGCCAGTCGCTGTGCGCGAGGACGGAACGCAGAAAAGTCGAGTCTGTATTTGAATGCCGTATTGCGGACGCGATACTGCCGCGCATGTAGTTGCGCAGGCCGAGGAATGTGCTGTAGTTCTCCGTGATGGTCGGGCATATAACGTCCGCGACGTAGTCCGCGAGCCACTGCTGGCGTGGTTCCAGCGGACGCGCCGTCTCATAGAAGATGAGCGTGGCGATGCGGGAATCGCCGTTGTCGAAGGCCATGTTGATATGGCGCGGCATACCGATAATATCAAGAAATGTGGAGCGAGGGAAATCGGCGGGATTGCTGGGCAGCATACGCACTTTTTCGCGCGGGATCATGGGAACGACACTCCGGCGTGTCGCCAGAGTGTCGCGCCATACGGGATCGCCGTCGGGCGGCGGAAAGTTGTCGCTGTGTTCGATGAGCCGGAATTCCGAGTCAAAAAGCATGATATGACACTCGAAGAACAGCGCGCAGGCGTTGAGAACGACGCGCAGGGGCGCGTTTGCAAGCAGCGCGTCGAGCAGCTTGTGTTCCACGGCGTGGTAGCTCATGAAAATATCCTGTAATTCCTGCAAAACGGTCAGCACATCGTATCCGCGAGGACATATAATCCCCGAAATCCCGAGCGCCTGAAGATATTCTCGCGCCTCGGCGCCACCTCCCGCGCAGACGACGGTTTTCGGGGGGTGTTCAAGGACACGCAGCAGTTCCCAGCGAGCGACATACAGGATGTTCGGAGCGTCGGGAACGCGCCCGGCGGCGACAGGGTAGACGCTCTCAAGCGTCAGAGCAGTGTCCGGATCGCCGACGACATACTCGCACGGCGTGTCCATCGCGTCTATGATAAGTCCCAGATTGAGTCTCATACCGATCCGCCTCCGGATTCCGCATCCCCGCTCTTTGCGGCAAAATGCGGTGATGTGGGTCAAATATATTATGCATTTTTATTATATATCCACGACATTGAGCTGTCAACATAGTGAGGTTGCATAATAAATGCGCTAACGGTATGGGGAGGGCCGTTGTGAGATATGCCGGAGTAAATCGCCGGTCGGCGGCCCGCGCGGGGACGCTGTACCGATCAGTTGCAATCGATTCTCGCGATAACGCGATTTTTGCGAGCGGTTTTGACATATGCTGAATTTTAATGTATGATGGGCGCCGTAGAGCGGAATTTTAACTGATTGGCGGTGCCGATTTATGGACAATGATGCGGTTTTATCTTTGCTGCGCAGCGTCAGGGATGGCGAAACTGCGCCGGAAGAGGCCGTTTTACTGCTGAAAAAGAGGCCGTTCGAGGACCTCGGGTACGCTAAAATCGACCACCACAGGCAGCTGCGGCACGGCATACCGGAGGTCGTGTACGGCGGCGGCAAGACGGCGGAACAGATTACCGGCATACTGGGCGCGATGCGCGAGAGCGGGTATGGGAGCGTACTCGTCACGCGCCTTGATTCCGATAAAGCGGAGGCCGTGAACGCCGTCGTCCCAATAACGTATTATCCCGTGCCGAGACTGGGGCTCCTGGGTGAACTGCCGGCCGCCGCTACCGACGGCGTCATAGCGGTGGCGGCAGCCGGCACGAGCGACTTGCCCGTCGCCGAGGAGGCCGCAATCACGGCGCAGTCGCTCGGCAACCGCGTGGAGAGACTGTACGATGTGGGCGTTGCGGGTCTGCACAGGCTGCTGTCCAAGCTCGACGTACTGATGGACGCGCGCGTAGTGGTCGCCGTCGCCGGAATGGAGGGCGCTCTCGCCACGGTTATCGGCGGACTTGTCGCGTGTCCGGTGATCGCCGTTCCCGCGAGCGTGGGATACGGCGCAAACTTCGGCGGACTGTCCGCGTTGCTGTCAATGTTGAATTCATGCGCGGGCAACGTGAGCGTTGTGAACATCGACAACGGATTCGGCGCCGGATATTTAGCCGGCATCATCAACAGAATCGGGGAGCGGCGGCAATGAAACTGTATCTCGAATGCGGAATGGGCGCCGCGGGCGATATGCTGATGGCCGCGCTGTACGAGTTGCTGCCCGACGGCGGGGAGTTTTCGCGCAGGGTCGATGCGCTGGGCATGGAGGGCGTGCGAATTGAATTCGAGAAATCCGTTAAAAACGGGATAGCCGGTACGCGCGCGCGCGTCGCCGTGGGCGGCGCGGAAGAGGAGACGGCCGACGTTGGGCCGGAGTCCGGGGGGCCGGACGCGGGCCGGCATGAGCACGACGGACATGGGCACGACGGACATGAGCATACGCACGGACATGGGCATACGTACGGACACGGACACGACCACTCACCGGCGAGCGGGAGCGCGCGCGTCGGGGCGGGAGGGTTTACGTCTCCGGATGATATACGCGCGCTCATATCCGGTCTTAGCCTGCCGGAGAATGTGCGATCGGACGCGCTGGCGGTGTACGCGCTGCTCGCCGACGCGGAAGCGGCGGTGCACGGCGAGGACGCCGGGGGCGTACACCTGCACGAGGTCGGCGCGCTCGACGCGGTCGCCGATATCGTAGGCTGCTGTCTGCTCGTACACATGCTGGGAGCGGACGACATATCCGCCTCGCCCATACACGTAGGGGCGGGGTTTGTCCGCTGCGCGCACGGCGTTCTGCCGGTACCGGCGCCCGCCACGGCGCACATACTCAGGGGCGTCCCGATATACGGGGGGGCGGTGCGGGGCGAGTTGTGTACGCCGACGGGAGCGGCGCTGCTTCGCCACTTCGTCAGGCGGTTCGGAGACATGGACACCGTATCCGTCGCCAAGGTGGGATACGGCATGGGACGCAAGGAATTTGACAGAGTCAACTGTCTGCGCGCGTTCCTGTGCGACGACTCACGCGGCGCGTCGGACGAGCGCGATGAAATTCTGGAAATAACCTGCAATCTCGATGATATGACTCCGGAGGCGATAGGCGCGGCCGCCGAGCGCATATTTGAAAGCGGCGCGCTCGACGTCTTCACCGCGCCGATATATATGAAAAAAAACCGGCCGGCCGTGTTGCTGACGTGTCTGTGTCGTCCGGGGGACCGCGCGTTCATAACCGATCAAATATTCGCGCATACGACGACAATCGGGGTTCGCGTCAAGCTGTGCGCGCGCGACAAGCTGCGATACACGCTCCGCGCGGTTCACACGCCGTATGGCGACATACGCGTAAAGTTCGCGAGCGGACATGGGATAAGACGCGGTAAGCCCGAATACGACGACGCGGCTGACGCCGCACGCAGATTTGGCGTTCCGTTTTCAGTTGTTTACGACGCGGCGGCGTTCGCCGCGAACGGTTCCCGGTGATAGTCGTCACACATTGTGTCATTTATGGTTCGGGTGTCAAAAGTGAGTCTGACGATGACCGCGTCGATTTTTTCGTCAGATGATACAAAAAACGCAGCGAATACTTTGTGTATTCGCGAGGCTTTTTGTGAAATATGACGGAATAAAGCGCCGGTCAGCGGCGGGTGAGACTTTTGACACCCGAACCATTTATTGGGATCGCAACTTATCCTCACACGAAACGATTTGTCCGTTTTCCATTTGGAGAGTAACATCTACACACAAATCTCCGGGTATTTCGCCGTGGGCCGCCACAACAACAATTTTACCGTCTTGTGTCGCTTGCCTGACCACCGCACAGGTGATTTCTGAATTTTCGCCGTCAAGCGCATTGAGCGGTTCATCCAATAAAATGATATCGGGGGATTCCATAAAAGCCTGACAGAGAGCCAGTCGCTGTTTCATTCCAAGCGAAAATGTGCGCACTTTTTTCTTCCGGACATCGTATAGGTTAAATTTTTTCAACCACCGGTTAATGTCATCGTCTCCGATTTGCTTGCGAATGTTCGCAAGGTAGCGAAGGTTGTACTCTGCGGTCTCGTACAGGAAAAAGGATACGTTTTCAATTATTACTCCATAGTAATAGTCACGGGAAAAAGTGATTTTTCCATGTGTAGGCTTGATCAGCCCACACAGAGTACGCAACATCATTGTCTTGCCGCAGCCGTTATGGCCTCGCAACAAGGTGCAGGTGCCATCATCAAAAGCATGCGTAATATTGCTAAGAATTTGCTTGCCTTTGATTTCTTTGCTTACTTGTTCAAGTAGAATCATTATATGATTTCTCCCTTCAATCAAAGTTTTCTTGCTTTTTGACTAACCAACAAAGCGTTGTGATACAAATTCCGTTCCCAACCGATGTAAAAAGCGTCATGAAATATGAATTGAGGCCGGTAAGTGTTTCTTTTGGAAACCGGAACTCTGTTTCACTGATGATAAGCAGAATTACAATGTTAATTAACAGCATTCCTGTCATTCCAAGAACTTCTTTTTTCAATGTCCAGTACAACACAAAATACAATAAATTGCAAAACAAAGAAAATGACA
>JAITKI010000075.1 GCA_031278515.1 Oscillospiraceae bacterium
GAAAACGCGAAATATTACAATTTTTGCATCGTCGCACGAGACGCACTCCTCCGCAAAAATTATTTTCGCCTGCGGCGAAAAGGACGAAGGGGCGAAAACTGCCGCAAACGAAAATATTCCTTTAAAATTACTATTGACATGCGCTCGCGCGCGTTGTACAATACGGAACACGGAAAATCAGGAAGGACAGGTATGCGATGTCAACAACACTTGCGAAAAATGGGTCCGTACGGCGCGCGTGGTACATCCTTGACGCCGCGGACAGGCCGCTCGGACGCACGGCGGCGCAGGCGGCCGTACTTTTGCGCGGAAAGCACAAGCCCGAATACACTCCCAATGTGGACTGCGGGGATTTTGTGATCATAGTCAACGCCGGGCGGGCGACGCTCACCGGCAATAAGCTGACGCAGAAGTACTACCGCCGCCACAGCGGTTGGATAGGCGGGCTGAAGGAAATACAGTACAAGAGCATAATGGAGACCCGCCCGGATTTTGCGATGCGGCTTGCCGTGCGGGGGATGATGGCGAAAAATTCACTGTCAGCCGGTGCGCTGAGGCGTCTCCGTATCTTCAACGGCGCGGAGCACGCGCACGCGGCGCAAAAGCCCGTAGAGTGGCGGCGGGACGCTCAAATAAGTTAAAGCATCATCCGATTTCAGTACATTCCGCCCGGTCCTCGGACAATCGCCCCTCTGTCGTGCCCGTCCGGCGGGCGCGGCAGGGCGGCGGCGGGAGGAACGCGCGCGAGGCGGCCGCGTCTTTTCGTGGTCGCTTTGCGCGCGCGGCAATGTGAATCAATTCGTTTGTGATGGCTTCGCCATCACAAACGAGTCACGGGAGACAGGTTCTCGCCGCGCGCGGCTCGCAAAGAGCATTTTTCGGGGAATAAATCCCCGAAAAATGCGAAATGTGATAATTTTTGCTCCGTTATATAGGGGTCCCCGCGAAGTCGAATGACTTCACGCGCTCCTGTGCAAAAATTCTTTTCGCCTGCGCCGAAAAGGACGGGAGAGCGAAAATCGCTACAAACAAAAATATTCAATGTGAAAGGCGTGGTCATAAAAATGTACGCTAGCAAGAGACCGTACCTGTACGGTACGGGCAGAAGAAAGTCGTCGGTCGCGAGGGTTCGCGTGTTCACCGGCGGCGCCGGCGCCGTCAAGATCAACGGGCGGAGTATGGACGACTATTTCGGGTTGGAGACGCTCAAGCTGCTTGTGCGTCAGCCGCTCAACGTGACGGGAACCGTCGATAAGGTCGATATCGAGGCCACGGTTACGGGCGGCGGAGTGACGGGGCAGGCGGGCGCCATAAGGCATGGAGTCGCGCGCGCGCTTTTGCAGGCGGACGACTCGTTCCGCGCGCTCCTTAAAGCGGCCGGTTTTCTCACTCGCGACCCGAGGATGAAAGAGCGTAAGAAGTACGGCCTCAAGGCCGCGCGAAGGGCGCCTCAGTTCTCAAAGAGATAGTCTCCCTTTGGCGCCGCTCTCTGTCGCAGAGTCCGCGCTAGTTGGGGAGTCAGCGGTGCCCTGTAGCCTGCAACCCGCTACAGCAGGGATGAATTCCTGCCCGAGGAAGCGCGGTGTGCTGTCAGCCCCCGGTAAGTGGCGTTGACGGGCCGGTCTCGCGCAACATGGATCCGTGAACCATGTCAGGCGGGGAACCGAGCAGCATTAAGCGGAGATCCGTGTGTGCCGCGAGGCGACCGGCCCCGAGCCGGCTGCCGGGACAGCGGGCATAACGCGGCTTTCAGAGGCAGGTGCGCGAACTCTGCGACAGACGGCGGCGCCCGGGGCGTTTTGATTTGCGGCGGTTTTGCCGCGGCGGGCTTGCGGGAAACAATTCCCGCGGCGGTTTCGGTTGGAGATACAGATGTATCAGGCTTTGTACAGAAAATGGCGCCCGCGGACATTTGACGATGTTGCGGGACAGGAGCACGTGACGGAGACTCTCAAGCGTCAAGTAGCGCTTGAGAGGCTTTCGCACGCGTATCTTTTTGTCGGTACGCGCGGCACGGGCAAGACGTCGTGCGCCAAAATACTCGCGCGCGCCGTAAACTGCGAGTCGCCCGCGGACGGGAATCCGTGCAACGAGTGTCCCTCCTGTCGCGGGATTGAGAACAACTCGATACTCGACGTTCTGGAGCTTGACGCCGCTTCGAACAACCGCGTGGACGACGTGCGCGCGCTTCTCGACGAGGTGGTGTACACGCCGGCGTCCGTCAAGAAACGCGTGTATATCATCGACGAGGTGCACATGATGACCCCGCAGGCGTTCAGCGCGCTTTTGCAGATGCTGGAGGAGCCACCGGAACATCTCGTGTTCATCTTGGCGACGACAGAGGTACACAAGGTGCCGGCGACGATAGTCTCGCGCTGCCAACATTTTTCATTCAAACGGATACCCGCGGACGTCGCTGCGGCGCGGTTGACAAAAATCGCCCGGGCGGAGGGCTTTATATTGGAGGACGAGGCGGCCGGTCTGCTTGCGCGCCTGGCGGAGGGTTCGATGCGGGACGCGCTGTCGCTGCTCGACCAGTGCTCGACGGGCGGAGATATCGGCAGGGAGAGGGTGCTGTCCGTGCTCGGACTGGCGGGGGAAAGCCGCGCCGTCAGGATAGTGTCGGCGGCACTCGACGGCGACGCGCCGCTCGCGCTGAAGACGCTCGACGAGGTGTACTCGGCGGGCGGCGATATGACGGCCGTCGTCGGGGAACTGTCGCGTCTCACGCGTGATTGTCTCGTCACGAAGCTCATGCCGCGGGGCGGGGAGGGTCTGCTCAGCGGCGGATATGACGCCGATATGATAGACGCGCTCTCTCGGAAGGCGTCCGGTGAGAGACTGTACGCCTGCCTCGACGCCTTGGCGCGCTGCGCGCAGGATATATCGCGCGGACTCGGCGGAAAGCTCGCCTCGGAGCTTTGTGTAATAAAATTGTGCGAATAAAGGGTGGTTCCTGATTATGGCGAAGAGCGGATTTCGCGGCGGTTCATACGGCGGCGGCGGGGTGAACATGAACAAGCTCCGGCAGGCGCAAAAACTTCAGGCGGATATGCAGAAGCTTCAGACCGAGATGGAGGAACAGACGTTTACCGCGTCCTCCGGCGGCGGAGCCGTAAAGGCCGTGGTAAATGGGAAGCGCGAGTTGACGGCGTTGGAGATCGATCCGGCGGCGGCGGATCCGGAGGATGTCGAGATGCTCGGCGATATGGTCGTCGCGGCCGTGAACGAGGCGATGCGCAAGGTGGACGCGTCCGCGAACGAGCGCATGGCGAAGCTTACCGGCGGACTGAATCTGGGTTTCTAGATCAAAACAATTGAGGACCAGAAGAAGGCCGAACTTGGCCCCGCGCATGGAGCGCTGCGCGGGGCTGCGCGAGTCGGCGCCCGAGCGGCTGCGCGGTAATTGGCTGCGTGAATTTGACGGATACGACGATCTGTTCATTGAGATAGGATGCGGGAAGGGCCTTTTTACCGTGAGCGCGGCGCGGGAGGCGCCGAACACCTTCTTCGCGGCGCTTGAACGCTCGGCGGACGCGCAGGTCGTGGCGCTTGAGCGGGCGTTCGCGCTCGGACTGGACAATATCAGGTTTATAACGCGTGACGCGCGCGATATGGAACTGTTTTTCGGCGACGGTGAGGCGGGGCGTATATATATAAATTTCTGCGACCCGTGGCCGGGCGCGAGGCACGCGCGGCGCCGGCTCACATCGGCCGGGTTTCTGGATATGTACGGACGGATATTGAGGCCGGGAGGCGAGATACACTTCAAGACGGACGACGTCCCTTTGTTTGAGTTTTCACTTTTGCGGTTCAACTCAAGCGGCTTTGCGCTGTCGGAACTCACGCGCGATCTGCACGCGGAGCGGACGGTTGAACCGATGACTGACTATGAGCGGAAGTTTCACGCTCGCGGCGTAAAGATATGCGCGTGCGTGGCGCGTCATCGCGGCGCGCTCCGCTAGCGGCGATTGGATACGGCTATGTCTTCAGTCAGGTTTTTAATCGCGCTTTGGGCGGGGAAGCTCACGCGGGCGCTGTTGCGGGCGCTCGGGCGCAACGCCACATATCTCCCCGGCGTCGTCGCGCTGAAACTCTGCCCCGATTTTCTGGCGCGCGTGGGCAGGCCGGATTTGATAATCGCCGTAACCGGTACTAACGGCAAAACGACGGTCTGCAACCTCATCGTCGAATTGCTGACCGCCTGCGGGATATCCGCGCTCGATAACCGCCTAGGTTCCAATACGGCGCCCGGCATAGCGGCGAGCTTGCTCACAGGCTGCGAGTTGTCGGGAAAATGCCGGCGCAGGGCGGCCGTCTTTGAGACGGACGAGCGCTCGTCTCGTAGGCTGTTCCCATTCATAAAACCAAACTACGTAGTAATAACTAATTTATTCAGAGATTCTATCATGCGCAACGCTCATCCCGAGTATATCGCGGGAATAATCGAGGGGGCGCTGCCGACCGAGACGAAGCTGATACTCAACGGCGACGACCTTATCGCCGCCTGCGTAGCGCCGGAAAACGCGCGCGCGTATTTTGGCGCCGCGCGGCTCGAGAGCGACGTCACGCAATGCGTTAACATAATAAACGATATGCGTCTGTGTCCCAAATGCGGCGGGGAGTTGACGTATGAATACAGGCGCTACCACCACATAGGTCGCGCTCACTGCGACGGCTGCGGTTTCCGGTCGCCCGAACCCGAATACGAGGCCGCGGCGATTGATCTCGCGGCGCGAGCCATGACCGTGCGCGAGGGCGGCGGGGAATACAGGTACGATCTCATAAGCGACAGCCTGTTCAACGCCTACAATGAGCTGACCGCCATAGCCGTAATGCGCGAACTCGGTTACGAGCACAGGCGGATACGCGAGGCGCTTGACGGCGTATCCGTGTTGCGGTCGCGTTACAACGAGGAGCGCGCGGGCGGAGTGACGGTCATAATGCAGATGGCAAAGGATCGCAACGCGCTGGCGTGTTCACGCGCGTTCGACTATATAAGCTCGCGGCCGGGGGAGAAGGAGATCATCCTCATGATGAACAACCTCCACGACTCAAAAAACTGGTCCGAAAACGTCTGCTGGCTCTACGACTGCGACTTCGAGTTCCTAAATCGCCCCGAAATAACGCGAATCGTAGCGACGGGGCCGCGCGCGCGCGACTACTACTACAGACTGCTGCTCGCGGGCGTGCCGGAGGAGCGGCTGCGCTGTACGGACGATGAGCGTGAGGCGCCATCACGACTTGAGTACCGCAGCGGGGAGAGTGTGTATATCCTGTACGGAACCGACGCCATAAAGCTCGCGTACAGTGTGCGCGACGAGGCGAAACGTCTTGCGGAGGTGGCTTTGTCATAATAGTAGAGATACTTTTTCCGGAGTTGTGCAATCTGTACGGCGATCCCGCCAACGCGCGGCTGCTGTGCGGCGCCGTACCCGGCGCCTCCGCCGCGTACACGGCGCTGAATTCGCGGCCGCTGTTCCTGGACGGGGGCGCGGATATAGTGTATATCGGCTCGATGACCGAGCGCGGACAGGCGATGGCGGCGCGCGCGCTCGCGCCGTACCGCGGCGGGATAAGCGAGTGCGTAGACGGCGGCGTTCGGTTTCTCGTCACAGGAAACGCTCTGGAGGTATTCGGGAGGTACATCGATTGTGAGGACGGCTCGCGGATAGAGTGTCTGGGCTTATTCGACGTCTACGCGAAGCGGGACGTGGCGCGCAGGTATAACGGACTGTACCTCGGCAACTACGGCGAGATAGAAATCGTGGGATTCACGAGCCGCTTTTCGCATCTCTACGGCGATGAGGACGGCGCGCTGTTTGAAACGATCAGAGGCGTCGGGAGACGTCCCGGAGAGAGGGCGGAGGGCTTGCGCCGCGTGAATTTCATGGCCAGCTATGTACTGGGACCGCTGCTCATCACAAATCCGCTTTTCGCAAAGGAACTGTTGCGGGATATGGGGGCGGGTGTGACGGAACTGCCGTTTGAACGCGCGGCGATGGACGCGTATAACGCGCGTCTGCGCGAGTTCAGGAATCCTAAGACGGGTTTCGATTACGGGGGGTAACGGCGTCGTGGAGTACAGGCGGGCGGGCGGCGAGATTGAGATCTCCGGCGTGGCGGACTTCGATATCGGGCGGACATTTGAGTGCGGCCAGTGCTTCCGCTGGAACGCGGACGGGAGCGGCGCGTACGTCGGCGTCGCGCTGGGGCGCGCGGCTCGCGTCCGCAGCGAGGGCGCGAGCGTGTACATAACGGGCGGTACGGCCGATTTTGAGAGTGCTTGGAGACAGTATTTCGACCTCGATACGGACTACGAAGCGATCCGGCGCAGCCTTTGCGTTGACGAATTCATGGAGAGTGCCGCGCGATTCGGCGCCGGCATACGTATACTTCGCCAGGATAAATGGGAGGCGCTCTGCTCTTTCATAATATCGCAGCGCAATAATATCCCGCGCATAAAAAAGATAGTGGAAACGCTGTGCCGCGAGTTTGGAGATCCCATCGAATTTGAGGGCCGCGTCTGCTGGGATTTCCCGCCGCCCGAGCGTCTGGCGGCGCTGACGGAAGGGGAACTCGCGCCCCTGCGCAGCGGTTATAGGGCGCCGTACATAATCGCGGCGGCGCGGGCCGTCGCGAGCGGTGAAGTCGACCTGGAGATGCTGGCAGGGGAGGACTGCGCCGACGCGCCGCGCGCTCTCAAGGCGCTGCCGGGCGTCGGCGACAAGGTGGCAAACTGCGTGGCATTGTTCGGACTTCATAAACTGGACGTGTTTCCCATCGACACATGGATGAAAAAAGTGATAGACTCGCGCTACGGAGGCAAGCTCGACCCCGCGGTGTTCGGCGGCTACGCCGGTATCGCGCAGCAGTACATGTTTTTCCACGCCAGAAGCGCGACGCCGCGGCGCCGATCCGAGAGTCCGAAAAACGGTCCGCAGCCGCGCCGCGCGTGAGTTTGGCGGATGTCGCGCACGGACGCGGCACAGCGCGCCACGCGCGGAAACGGCTCCGCGGCGCGGGCGCGTTTCCGGCGCGAACCGGTTTTACTCCAGCTGCCGCCCGAGGAACAGCGCCGCGGCCTGCGCCAGTTTGCTCTCCGTCTCACCGGCGCGTTTGTCGCCCCGCGAAAAGAACACGACACTCCCGAGCACGTCGCCTTCCGATATTATGGGAGAGACGGACTCCGCGAAATATTTGTTCTCGCCGTCGGCGAGCGGTATCGCGGGATCGTCCTCGCCGCGCAGATAGTGGTTGCGGCTATCCATCACGCTCTCCAGCTCGGAGCTTATCCGCCGCTCACACAGTTCTCGCCTCGGCGCGCCGCTGACCGCTATACACGCGTCCCTGTCGGTCACGGCTACGCTGAAGCCGGTCGTCTTGAATATCGACTCGCAAAGTATCCCAGCCGGTTCCGACCACTCTCCGACAGGGGAGTATTTTTTAAATACGACGCTCCCGTCCCTCTCGGTAAAGATCTCCAGCGGATCGCCCTCCCTGATACGCAGCGTCCTGCGGATTTCCTTTGGAATGACGATGCGGCCCAGGTCGTCGATCCGGCGCACAATTCCGGTTGCTTTCATAATAGCCTCCTAGTATTTGTTACCGCAATAGGCAACCTCCGGAAACTCTCGCCGGACACGGCGCCGCGCGTGAAGTTTTCGAAGATTTCCAATAGTATTGTGCAAAAACAGCGCAAATATACCACTTTTGCGAGAAAACACCGGAAGACAGCCTGAAAAACGCCGCGGACATAATCGTTTCGCGGCGAACTCACGCCAGTCTCTCTCCAAGTTTCCTGCCGCCCAGCAGATGGAAGTGCAGGTGTCCGACTGTCTGGCCGCCGTCGCCGCCGACGTTTGAGACTATCCGGAAGCCGCCGTCCAGACCCTCGGACGCGGCGAGTCGCGCCACGGCCTCAAGGCATCGCGCGGCGAGACGTGAGTTATCCGGCGATATTTTCGCGGCCGACTCGATGTGTTCGCGCGGTATGACGAGAATGTGCGTAGGCGCCTGAGGAGCGATGTCGCGAAACGCGACGACCTCGTCGTCCTCATACACCTTGTCGGACGGAAGTTCACCCGAGGCTATCTTGCAAAAAATACAGTCAGCCATTGGTTGCGACCTCCTTTACAAATTCACGCGCGTCCCTTAGCGCATCGTCGAGCTTCGACGGATCGCGCCCGCCTCCCATGGCAGATTCGGGCTTGCCGCCGCCGGCGCCGCCTGCGATCTTCGACACACGTCTGACCAGATCGCCCGCCTTGACCCCCGCGGAGACGGCGTTCTTTCCGCAAAAAGTGAAAAACGTCGCCTTATCGGACGTGACGGACGCGAACACCGCGACGATTTTCGGCTCGCGTTCGCGCAGCGTGTCGCCCAGTTTGCGCATCGCGTCCGCGTCCGGTTCGTCTGACGCGACGCGCCGGACGTATTCCGCGTATTTCAGTCCGCCGACATCGCTCGCGTTTTCGAGTAGTTCGCCCGCCAAATCGTTCGCCGCTTTCGCCCTCGCCGCCTCGGCCCAGCGCCGCAACTCGCGAAGCTCGGCTGTCTGCTGCTCCAGTCTCGTCAGTATCTCGCCCGCGTCTCCGACTTTCAACGCCGCGCCGATCTCCGAAAGGCGCGCCTCGGCGCCGTACAGGGCGTCAAGCGTTTCCTCTCCGGTCACGGCCTCGATTCTCCGCACGCCGGACGCCACGGAAAATTCCGCCGTTATGTGAAACGCCCCGACTT
>JAITKI010000009.1 GCA_031278515.1 Oscillospiraceae bacterium
GGCTGCGGCTGCGGCTCAGCCGGCGTCTCCGTCCCCTCGGGCAGCGGCGTCTGCGTCTCCGTAGGCGGCGCCACTTCCGCAGACGGTTCCGCTTCCGCAGACGGTTCCGCATCCGCAGACGTTTCCGCGGACGCGGACGGTTCCGCAGACGGCTGCTCCGACTCCGTCACGACCTCCGTCACGACGGGGTCTCCCGCCTCGTCCGCGAGCGCGCCAAGCGGCAGCATACCCGCCGTCATTATCGCCGCCAGCAATAGCGCCAGCAGTCTTGTCTTTGCTTTCGCCGTTCTCTTCATCGTGTTACCTCCATTTTTTTAATGACCATTCCTCATGTATTTTCTTACGCTCCGCGCGGGGCTCGCCGCCGTGTCGTTACTCTCGCTGATAAAATACACGACTGGTTAAAAAAGTATACTTTTTTAACCACATTGGGTATTGACATATGGCGAAATTTGTATAATAATAGTGCGGGGCCTGTCAAAGCGCGTCCCCGAGCGATTTAGAGGGGTTTTGGAAGTGCCGCGTTACATGCCAGTATTTTCAATATTCTGGTGTAACGATTGGGTGGTTAAAAAAGTATAGTTTTTTAACCACCAAAATAGGCTTTTTGCATAAAAACGGCGTTTCAGCAGGAAAATAGGCGGGCAGGGAAATAAAGACATTTTCGCCCAAAAGGAAATTCACCGCGCCGGTCACGCCCCGGGCGCCGACGCCGCCGAGCCGTCCCCCCAACATACACTATATGCTCCCGCGCGCGTTTTACACCGGAGAGGGCGTGGAAAGCGGCGCGGCGTCGGGCGCAGGGCGGCTTGTCCGCCCTGCAGTTTGCTTTGGCTAACATACGCGCGGCGACGTCCCTGCCGGAGACAGCCGCCGCTTCCCGACAAAACACGCGCGCATAGAGCCGGGGTCCGCGGAATATTCATGGTTCGGGCGAAAAAAGTCCCGCCTGTCACGGCTCCGCCGCGATAAGCGAAATTATTCTGTATGGTTCGGAGGGTCCAGATGCCCGGCGTCCGGAAAATGCTCCTAAACACGGCGCTGCTGACGGCGGCGGCGTTCCTGATGCGCTCCGTCGGCATGGCGTTTCAGGTGTATCTGTCCAAAATTATAGGCCCCGCGGGCATTGGGCTGTACAGCCTTGTCATGTCCGTCAGCGCGCTCGCCGCAACCGTGGCCCTGTCCGGCATCAGGTTCACCGCCACGCGCCTCGTCGCGATGGAACTCGGGCGCGGCAGCCGGAACGGCGTGAGCGCGGCGATACGCCGCTGTCTGCTCTACGCGCTGACGTGCGGCGTTTTCGCGGCTTCGGCGCTGTGGTTAGGCGCCGATACCATAGGGACGCGCTGGATCGGCGACGCGCGCACCGTCATGCCGCTTCGCATACTCGCGCTCTCTCTGCCCGCCTTCTCGCTCACGGCCGTGCTCTCCGGGTACTTCACCGCGGTCGGCCGCGTGATAAAGCCCACGATAGCGCAGGTAATCGAGCAGACCATACGTATAGCCGCGGCGGCACTCGCCCTCACCGTCTACAGGGGCGGCGACTTGGGCGTCTCGTGCTCAATCATCGTCGCGGGGGGCGTCGTCGGCGAGATCGCGTCGTTTTTCCTGCACCTCGCACTGTATCTGCGCGAGAGACGCGGCGTCACACGCGAGAGAGACGGGGCCGGGAGCGGAGACGGGCGCGCGAGCATGACGCGCAGGATGTTCGCCACAGCCGTGCCGCTGGCATTTTCCGCATACGCGCGCGTCGCGCTGTCCACGGCGCAAAATCTGCTGATACCGCGCGGTCTGCGCAAGTACGGCGCGTCGCCGGAGGCCGCGCTGGCGGACTACGGCATGGTGCAGGGCATGGTCTTCCCTGTCATAACCTTTCCATCCGCCATCTTCTATTCGCTGGCGGAACTCCTCGTGCCGGAACTGACACAGGCGCAGATACGCGGCGACGACGCGCGAATATCGTCGCTTGTCAACAACACGCTGCGCTTTGCCATGCTGTTCTCACTATGCGCCGCCGCCGTGCTGTTCAGGTTTTCAGGGGAGTTCGGGCAGTCGCTCTATGACAGCGCCGACGCCGGGCATTTTATCCGCGCCCTCGCCCCTCTCGTGCCGATAATGTACTTGGACAGCGTGACCGACGGGATGCTGCGCGGTCTCGGCCAGCAGATGCACTCCATGCGCTACAACGTGCTGGACTCGCTGATAAGTATCGCGCTCGCGTATTATCTGCTCCCGCTCCACGCCGTGAGGGGCTATGTTTTTATAATCTATTTCACCGAGCTGTTCAACTTCGCCTTGAGCATACGCAGACTCGCGAAAGTTTCGCGTCTGCGCGTCAAAGCGGCCGACACGCTGAAGTCCGCGTTCTGCGCGCTCGGCTCGATAGACGTCGCCATATTCGTCCTGCGGCTGTGCGGTATGCCGCTGGCCGCGCGCGGCGCGAACGTCGCCGCGCACATCACGCTGAGCGCCGCCGTATACGCGGCGCTGCTGTTCGCGCTCGGTTCGCTGACGCGCGGCGACGCCGCGAGATTTCGCGGGCTGCTGTTCGGCGCGAAGCGCCGGACGCGTCCGCAGCGGTCCTAGCCGTTTCCGGCGTCCACGCCGCGAAACGCGTCCGCCAGTCTGTCGAGCGCCCGCGTCAGCACGCTTCGCGGACACGCTATGTTTATGCGCTGAAATCCCTTGCCGCCGGCGCCGAATATCGCGCCGCTGTCCAGCCAGAGGCCCGCTCTGTTTACGATAATATCGTCCAGCTCGGCGTCGCTCAGTCCGAAACGGCGGAAGTCCAGCCACACCAGATACGTCCCGTCCGGCTCTATCACTTCCACTCGCGGCGCCTCCGCGCCGATAAAGCCGCGCAGACAGTCGAGGTTGCCGCGTATGTACGCGACGAGCTCATCCGCCCA
Source organism: Oscillospiraceae bacterium (assembly GCA_031278515.1). Lineage (GTDB taxonomy): Bacteria > Bacillota > Clostridia > Oscillospirales > Oscillospiraceae > JAISBX01. Next base: position 2,910 of record JAITKI010000009.1, read on the forward strand.
CTCGTCCCCGCCGCTGTACGCCGCGCGGCAGGCCACTATCCCCGGCGCCCCGACCTGGCTCATTCCCGCGCCGTTGTACGCGCCGATGAATTTTCGCCGCAGCCGCCTGTTTGATATGAACGTGTTGGCGATGTGCAAACCCGCGATGTTAAAGGTTTTTGAGGGCGACGTACCCGTTATGGTGATGTCGTCCAGCTCCGGGCTTATATTCGCAAATACGGTGTGGGCGCGGCCGGGGAATACAAAATCCTCATGTATTTCGTCGGAAAATACCGTCACGCCGTTTTTGAGGCAGACGGCGCCGAGCCTCTCGAGTTCCGGACGCGTCCAGACGCGTCCGCCCGGGTTGTGCGGGCTGCACAGTAAAAACAGCTTCACCCTCTCGCGGACGACTTTCTCCTCAAAGTCGTCGAAATCGATCTCATACCGCCCGTCCGTCAGGCGCAGCTCGTTCACGACGAGTCTGCGGCCCGCCCCCGTCACCGAACCCGCGAACGGGTAGTAGACGGGCTGCTGGATGATTACCGCGTCGCCGGGCCGCGTCACGGCGTGTATCGCCGTACACAGCGACATCACGACGCCCGGTGTTTTTACGAGCCAATTCTCCTCTATCCGCCAACCGTGGCGGCGCTCAAACCAGCCGCGCGCCGCCTCAAAGTAGTCGCCCGGCGGTTCGGAGTACCCGAATATCCCGTGTCGCACGCGCTCGGCGAGGGCGTCCAGCACGCACGGAGGCGACCGGAAATCCATGTCGGCCACCCACATCGGGGTCAAGCCCTCCGGCATACCGCGCCGCGCCGCGTGGTCGTATTTCAAACTGTCGGTATCCCGGCGGTCTATCACGCTGTCAAAATCATATTTCATCCGCGCGCCTCACCGCCCGCCTATAGCCTGTTCGAGATCCGCTATGAGGTCGTCCGCCGACTCTATCCCGACGGAGAGACGCAGCAGACGTCCGTCTATCCCCTTCGTCTCGCGTTCCTCACGCGGTATGTCCGCGTGTGTCTGGAGCATCGGATACGTGATGAGGCTCTCCACTCCGCCGAGACTCTCGGCGTAAAGTATGAGCTTCACGCGCTCGAGTATCCTGACCGCCGTCTCCGGCGTATCGACGGAAAACGAGATCATCGCGCCAAAGCCGGACGCCTGCCGGAGCGATATGTCGTATTGCGGGTGGTCGGGCAGGCCGGGGTAGTACACGGCCTTTATCTCGGGCTTTGCCAGCATCCACTCCGCCAGCTTACGCGCGTTCGACTGCTGCGCCTCCATGCGGAGCGCGAGAGTTTTCAGGCTCCGTATGAGCAGCCAGCTGTCAAACGGCGCGAGACACGGGCCGACAGTCTTGAACAGGAACCGCAGCCGTTCGGATAACCCCGCGTCCTTTACCACCGCGAACCCGCACATCGTATCGTTGTGTCCGCACAGGTATTTTGTGCCGCTGTGTATGACGATGTCGGCGCCAAGTTCAAGCGGACGCTGCAAATACGGCGTCATGAACGTGTTGTCCGCAATCAGCAGCAGACCGCGCGCCGAGGCGAACTCCGCAGCCGCCGCTATGTCGATAACGCGCATCATCGGATTTCCCGGCGTCTCGATAAACAGCGCCTTTGTCGCCGGCGTGACCGCGTCCGCCAGACTCGCGGCGTCAAAAGCGTCCAGGTACGTGAACTTAATTCCCCGCGCGGTGGACGGGCCGGCAAACAGGCGTATCGAGCCGCCGTAGAGGTCGTCTGACGCTATTATGTGGTCGCCCGGAGAAAAAAGCTCCATGACGAGCGCAACCGCCGCCATGCCCGACGAGAACGCCAGAGCGTCGCTCCCCCCTTCAAGACGCGCCACCGCCGCCTCCAGATACTCGCGCGTCGGATTTTGCGCTCGCGAGTAGTCGTAGCCCGTCGACATGTTGACGCCGGGGTGCGCGAACGTAGCGCTCTGGAATATGGGTACGCTGACCGCTCCCGTCACGTCGTACCGCCTGTCGCTCCCGTGTACGCAGACAGTGCTGAAATCCAATTGGCAACACCTCACTGAATCAGACGCGCGTTTCGCCCCGCGCCCCCTCCGGGGCGGCGGGACAATTTACGCGCTTACGGGCCGGGGGGCGGGACGAAACGCCCTGTCTCTCCGGCTTTCGCGTCGCATACGATCATCGCCTCGATCAGAGCGGAGCGAAAGCCCCGGCTTTCGAGAACGCGCACAGCCTCTATGGTGCTGCCGCCCGGGGAACAGACGCCATCCTTGAGCTCAGCCGGATGTGTACCCGTTTCGAGCGCCATCTTAGCCGAACCTAACACGGCTTGCGCGGCCAACCTTCGCGCTATTGCGCGCGGCAGCCCGTTGCGCACGGCGGCGTCGGCCATCGCCTCAAGCATAATAAAGACGTAGGCGGGCGAGCTGCCGGTGAGCGCCGTCACGCGCTCCAGATGGCGCTCTTCCATGACCTCCGCCATACCGCAGGACGAAAACAACCCGGAGACGCGCTCCGTCTCCCCCGCGTCGAAACCGTCGCCGAACGCGAGACACATCACACCCGCGCCGACAAGCGCGGGTGTATTCGGCATACAGCGGACGACGCGGCATCTCCCGCCCGTCGTCTCGCCTATCGAGCGGATATCGAGTCCCAGCACGACGGACAGGAGAATCTTCGCGCCGTCCAGCGCGGGGCGAATACCGCGCAGAACGCCGTGCGCCGCGTCCGGCTTCACCGCCAGAATTATGAGATCGGCGTCACGCGCCAGCGCCTCGGCGCCGGCTGCGGCCGTCACGCCGAGTTCTCCCGCGAGCCGGGCGTTTTTCCCCGCGTCGGCGTCGAACGTCAGCGCGTTTTCGGGGAGCAGAGCGCCATCCGCCAGCATCCCGCGCAACAGAGCCGAGCCCATGTTCCCCACGCCTATGAAGCCGACTTTTTTCATAAAAACCTCCGGAGGCATACCATCTTACTTCGGCGGCTCCTGCGTCGCCTTGCCCACCGTCGAGACGGCCCACTTGGCCACCTGCACGCGAACCCTATCCTCTCCGGTCTCGAACGTGACCGCCTCGTCGTTCAGGGAGACGATTTTCCCTATCACTCCGCCTATCGTGGTGATGGTGTCGCCCGCCGACAGCGACGACCGCATCTCCGCAAGCTTCTTTTTCTTCTTCTGCTCCGGCCTGATCATCAGAAAATAGAAAATCGCGATCATGGCCACTATCATGATTATGGAACTGTATCCGGGCATCAAGTCCACCTCCGGCTGCACGCCTGTAAAAATACGGCGCCCTCAATACGCGGCGCCGATCCCCGGGGCCGAAGGCGGCGTCCTGCGGACGGCGCGCCGAAAGCTCGCGGGGTCTCCATTATACTCCGGCTATCCTGTTTTTGTCAAATCATTGCGAGCCGCGCACGGCGAGAACCAAGCCCCGTTACTCGTTTGTTACGGCCCCGGCCGTGACAAACGAGTAATTCCTCGTCATTTCGCGCGTCATTTCGTCATCAGATCGCAGATGAGCCCGGAAAAATCGGCCGGGTCGTCGAGCGGCAGACCGGCGAATATGAGCGCCTGACCGTGCAACAGACGCGCGCAGCGGTCCAGAGCGCCGCGATCCTCGGAAAAGAGCTTTTTCAGCGTCTCGAACACGGGATGTTCGGCGTTTATCTCCAGTACTCGCTCCGCGCGCACGCCTCCCTCCGGGCCATCGCTCTGAATCGACGCGAAGTAGCGCTCCATCTCAATGCTCACTCCGCCCTGCGTCGTGAGACACACGGGATGGCTCCGCAGCTTGCGCGAGAGCCTGACGGCCGCCACCTTGCCGTCGAGCGCGTCTTTCAGTGCGTCCAGAAGCTCGCGATTCTCCGTCTCGCGCCGCTCGGACTCCTTCTTCTCGTCGTCGGATTCAAGTCCCAGGTCGTCGTCGTTTACGGAACGAAATTCCTTTTCCCCGAATTTTGCGATTGTTTTGACCACAAACTCGTCTATGCTGTCCGTCATATACAGTATCGCGTACTCCTTGCGCAGCACGCGCTCCGCCTGCGGCAGCTTTTCGAGCATCAAGACGCTCTCGCCGCACGCGTAGTAGATGTATTTTTGCTCCCCGGGCATGTCTTTTACATATTGGGAGAGGGACGTGAGTTTTTGGGTCTTGGACGAATAGAACATGATGAGATCCGAGAGCATATCCTTGTTTATGCCGTACCCGTTCATTATGCCGTATTTGAGCTGCGCTCCGAAACTCTTAAAGAATGTCTCGTACTTCTCCGGGTCGCTCTCCATGAGTTTGAGAAGCTCGGCCTTGACCTTTTTTTCAATATTGGCGCGCATCACCTTGAGCTGCCTGTCGTGCTGGAGCATCTCGCGCGATATGTTGAGCGACACGTCGGGAGAGTCCACAACGCCGCGCACAAAACGGAAGTGCTCCGGCAGGAGGTCGGGGCAGTATTCCATTATCATGACGCCCGAAGTATAGAGCTGCAGACCCGCCTTATACTCGCGCGTATAGTAGTCATACGGGGCCTTCGACGGTATGAAAAGCATGGCGTTGTAGCTGACCGCGCCCTCCGCGGATACGCGTATTACGGCGGCCGGGTCGTCCGAGTCGAAGAATTTCTCCTTGTAGAACTCGGCGCAATCGTCGTCGGACACCTCGCTCTTTGAGCGCTGCCAGATGGGTATTCGGCTGTTGACGACGGTTCTTTCGGTGTAGTCTTCCCACTCCGTCTTCTTTTTCCCGTCGGGGCCGATCTCGTCCGTCTCGATTCGGCGGCTTTTCGTCACGTCCGCCATGATGGGCCATCGAATATAGTCGGAATATTTTTTGATGATGCCGTGCAGCGTGTATTCCTCGAGATACTCACTGTATTTCTCATCCTCCGTATCCGGCTTGAGCTCCATAATTATCACGGAGCCGGGCGCGTCCTTATCGCAGGGGGCGATGGTGTACCCGTCGGCGCCGGACGACTCCCACCTGTGCGCGCCGCTGTGTCCGTACGCGCGCGAGACGACGGTCACCTTTGACGACACCATGAAAGCCGAGTAGAAGCCGACGCCGAACTGTCCTATTATATCGATATCCTCATCCGGCTTGTCCGACTTCATCTCCTTTTTGAATTGCAGCGATCCGCTGCGCGCTATGACGCCGAGATTGGATTCAAGTTCCTCCGCCGTCATGCCTATGCCGTTATCCGATACGGTGATCGTGCGCGCCTGCTTATCCGTCTCGACTGTTATCTTGAAATCGTCGCGGTTCAAGCCAACTTTGTCGTCTGTGAGCGATATATAGCACAGCTTATCAATAGCGTCCGACGCGTTGGATATTATCTCGCGCAAAAATATTTCCTTGTGCGTGTAGATCGAGTTAATCATGAGCTCCAGCAGCCGCTTTGATTCCGATTGAAACTGCTTTTTTTCCATCTTCTTTTGTGACCGTTCCTTTCGTTTTAATTCCTTGTTCCGGCTTCCCATCGTCCCGCGCGAAGCGGTCTGACGCCCGAACCGATTACAATTATACATTACCGTTCCGGTGATTTCAACTTTGTGACCGCGTCGTGACCGCGCGTCCGTCGCGATCAAAATATTTTTTGATAAAGGCGTCGAGCGTCGCCCTGTGTACGCGGAACGACCGCGCTATTTCGCTCTTGGGGACGCCGCATTCGAGCATATTTCTGATTTCGTCCTCCCTGCCGGACAGCTTGAGCTTGCTCGAACAACTGCCCTTGGGTCTGCCCAGCACCGCGCCCTCCGCGCGCTTGCGCTCCAGCGCCTCCTTCGTCCGCAAGCTGATGAGATTTCGCTCGATCTCGGCCGACAGGCCGAACGCGAACGCCAATACCTTGCTCTGGATGTCGTCTCCAAGCCGGTAATTATCTTTTATAGTCCATAATTTACAGCCTTTTTCCATGCAGAGGCTCAAAATCTCCATAATCATGAACAAATTGCGCCCGAGGCGCGACATCTCCGCGCACACGATCATGTCGTCGGCCTGCACCTTCTTGAGCAGGCGCCCCAGCGCCCGTATGTTGTAACTCTTTGCGCCGCTGATTGTCTCCTCTATCCATCCGTCGATCGACACGCCGTTCATCTGCGCGAATTTTGTGATCTCAAACCTCTGATTTTCCACCGTTTGCTTATCGCTGCTGACGCGAATATACCCATAAGTCATGTGCGGTCTCCTTGTGTGTCTTTCTCAAAAGGCGACACCGCTGTACGCGCCGCTTCACCGAATAATTTCGTTTGTGATGGCTTCGCCATCACAAACGAGTCACGGGAGCAGGGATCTCGCCGTGCGCGGCTCGCAAAGAGCATTTTCCGAGGAATAAATCCCCGGAAAATGCGAAATATTACAATTTTTGCTCCGTTATAATAGGGGTCCCCGCGAAGCCGAAGGACTTCACGCACTCCTGTGCAAAAATTCTTTTCGCCTACGCCGAAAAGGACGGGAGAGCGAAAATCGCTGCAAACGAAAACATTCTCACCGGATATCGCCGGACACGCCCTTCAAAACGTCCGCCGCGCGCTGCCAAAAATTTCTCGACAACCGGCGCGATATGCGATACATTATGTGCGGGGGCAGTCGTTGGACGACTCGCCGTAAAAATATTCGGACTATGAAAATAGCCGCAGTCTTTGCAGGAGGGCGGCTATTTTCGTTTGTCTATGTATTGTTCGGGCGTCAAAAGTCTCGCCCGAACCACGTATTGGAGTATCGTCACAATCTGCGTTACAATTGTAACAACTATTGTAATGACCTCAAACATCGACACCCGGCCTCACCCCCTTTCGGGAGCGCGGCGAACCGTCCCAGCCCTCACTTGTTTATCTTATACCATCACACTATAGCTGTCAACGCCCCCGCCTCCGCCCGCCCGCAGACTCGGGGCTTTTCGGATAATGCGACTTTTTTGCGACGGCGCGGGAAATGATTTCGCGCGGGGCTTTTGATACGCGGAATGATTTCGTATGTGATGGCGAAGCCATCACATACGAGTCACGGGAGCTTGGATCTCGCCGTGAGCGGCTCGCAAAGAGCATTTTCCGGGGAATAAATCCCCGGAAAATGCGGAATATTACAATTTTTGCTCCGTCGCACGGGACGCACTCCTCGCAAAAATTCTTTTCGCCTACGCCGAAAAGGACGGGAGA
>JAITKI010000127.1 GCA_031278515.1 Oscillospiraceae bacterium
ACAACGGCAAGCAACAGTAACGGAAGCCTCATTTCCGGCGCGACAAGCGCTTCGTTCCCAATACCGACGACCCTCAAAACAACGACGTACTATTACGTCGTCGTCAGCGCCGCGCTTGAAGGCGCGACGATAGCGCCCGTCACGTCAAACGTCGTTACTGTTACAGTAACCCCGAAAGTCATCGATATACAGGCTATCCCCGGCGTCACGGCACCCGTGCCGGGCGAAACGCCCGTTTCCGCAATCGGCGAATCGACGCAGTACACGGGTACGGTATCTTGGAGCGCGAATGATGAGGCTCTCGGCGCGGAGGACACCTTCGATTACAATACCGCCTATACGGCGACTATCACTCTGACCGCCAAAACCGGGTATACGCTGACAGGCGTCAGCGCGGACTTCTTTGAGGTGTCCGCGTCCGGCGCAACCGCGAAAAACAACGCAGACAGCGGCGTCGTCACGGCTGTGTTCAGCGCGACGGAGCCATACGTCAACGCGGCGACGCCGAGCATCGGCACCGATCTGTCAACCGGCGAGGTGGAGTACAAGCAGGGCGATACGACCGCGGCGCTCACCGTTGTGGCAAGCGTGACCGACGATGGCGAGCTGTCCTATCAGTGGTACAGCAACACATCGGACAGCAACAATGGCGGCACGAGCCTCGGCGAGACGAACGGCGCGCAGACCGCGAGCTACACCCCGCCGACAGCTGTTGTCGGAACGACGTATTATTACGTCGTCGTCACGAATACGAACACCGGCGTGAACGGCTCTACGACAGCCACGGTGACGAGCGCGGCGGCGCAGATCACCGTGACACCGAAATCCTCCGACGCGGCGCTCGGCAGTCTCGCCGTCGACGGATATACGCTCAGCCCGACGTTCGACGCAAGCACATACGCCTACACCGTGAGCGTCCCGAACGCCGCGACAAGCGTAACCGTCACGGCGGCGGCGAACGACGACGACGCCGCAAGCGTCGTCGTCACGGGCGGGACGTCTCTGTCCGTCGGCGACAACACCGTAACGGTGACCGTCACGGCGGAAGACGGCTCGACACAGACATATACAATAACCGTCAAGCGCGCCTCGGCGACCGTGATCGGCGGCGGCGGCTCCGGCAGTTCCGGCGTCGGTTCCGGCAGTTCCGGCGTCGGCTCCGGCAGTTCCGGCAGCGGTTCCGGCAGTTCCGGCGTCACAAAGGAAGAACCCGAAACGATTGACATAGAGGAAGAGAAAACTCCGTATGCCGAAGCGCCCGTGAAACCATTCCTCTTCATCGACGTCATACAGGGTACGGACTGGTTCTATGACGACGTGTACTATGTGTTCCAAAAAGACCTGATGAACGGCACGACGGATACGGAATTCTCGCCGTCGGCGGCGATAACGCGCGGAATGCTCGTCACGATCCTCGGCCGGCACTTCGGCATTGACGCCTCCGGGTACGAAAGCGGTACGTTCACGGACGTGGACGGGACGAAGTATTACGCTCCGTATATCGCGTGGGCGGCGGAGCGCGGCATAGTCAATGGCATAGGCGAAGGTAAATTCGCGCCCGACGCGCCCGTGACGCGGCAGGAAGCCGCGACGTTCCTCGCGCGCTACGCGGAATTCCTCGGGCTCGCTCCCTCCGACGCGGGAGAGGTGAGTTTCTCCGACGCATCCGAGATCGGCGACTGGGCGCTGGACGGCGTCGACTGGGCGGCAAAACGCGGGCTCATACAGGGCAGACCCGGCAACATATTCGACCCGAAGAAGGACATCACACGCGGCGAAATCGCCGCCATCCTCCACCGTTTCCTCCTGCTCCTCGACTAAACCCGTACCGAACGGCGCCGAGGACTGAGCGCGGCGGATAAAATACTCGGCAAACGCGACATAACGCGGGGGCGGGCTTGACCCGCCCCCGCGTTTGTCTTGGGGCGCGCGGGCGAACGCAGTTCGCCCGTTACGTCATTTTTTGACGAACAAAGCGGGCCGGAGCGACTAAACGGGCCGCTGCCCGCCCCCGCTTCGCCGCTCCGGCTCTCCCCCTTCTCGAAAGCCGGGCCGCCTGCCGGATACGCGGCGGCCTTCGGTTACGCGCGTCCCGGCAATTACGCCAAATCCGCCGGAGCGCCGTCGCGGGCGACTGCGTCGGGTTCGTCAAAATTTGACGTGACATAGAGAAAATTACGGCAAAATGAATAAAACAGGTATTGTAATGGACAGATTTGTATGGTAAATTCCATAAGTATGAAGCGTGTCAGCGCCGCTCAGTTCCGGTCGCCAAGCGTTAAGCGCCGGACTGCAAGCCCCGAAATCTCATTGCGGCGCCGCCGCGCGACGCGCCGCCGCGGTTCGTCCGCGGCAGGCGGGATAATCCGGCGAGGTGAAATCAGCGATGGATGGGAATGCCACCAAGACGAATATTGAGCGGCGCTCGGAGCGATACGCGGAAGTGCCGCGCATAGAGGAGACAGGGCCGCAGCGGGGATACAACGGTCGCCGCATGGCGAAGAAGGGCATGAAATGGCGCGCGGCGCACGCGGCGGCGTGTGTTATCGGCCTCCTGCCCCTCGCGTTAAAACTTGCGGGAGTCCCGGTTGAACCGTGGCTGATTGCGGTGGGCTTCGGGCTTGTCGTACCGGGCGGCGGATTCATGGCCGCATCCGGCGCGCTGACAATGCCTGTGGGTCTCGTCGTCTGCTTTTGGCTGTGGCGCAAGCGCGGAATGCGCATACTTGACATCTACGGCTCCGTCGTCGGCGTGTTCGGGTTTTGGCTGCTCGGAGCGCTGGGAGGGCTGCTGGCGCTCGTTCAAGGGACATCTTTTGATTTTCTGTTCGCGATGGCTCCGTACCGGTGGGGGTATATTCTTGCCGCGGTTGCGGCGGTCGTCCTCTTCGGAGATTATGAGCGGCGGGTGCGCAGGATGTATCTCGGGATGGCGCAGGCGCGGAAGCAGCGTATCGACGCGCTCGACGAGGCGGTGCGCGAGCTCGATGAAATTATGGAGCGGTACCGCGACGACTCCCCGCGTGAGTTGAGCGAGGACCAGTTGCGCGCGGAGCGGTATCTGCTTGAGGCGGCGGTGCGCGACTTCGGAGATTTCAGCAAGTTCGACCACTTTAAGATACCTGTTCTGACAGACAACCGCTACCAGTTCTCCGTCGTCGGAATGGCGCTGATGGTACTCCAGGCAAAATATCTGCCGAATTTCCACGGCTATCTCAAGCGCGCGCGGGAATTCTGTATAGACGCCGTCACCGACCCGCGCACGTGCGGGTATTGGGCGAAGACGTCGCTGATTGGATATTGGAAGTGGAACCCGGACCCGATCAGCCACTCCAATATCATGCTGTCCGGGTGGATGCTGCCGATGATCGCGAGTTTTGGAGAGCAGTTCGGGGATCGCAAATATGAGGCGGAGGGCGCGCTGAAATTCCGGCCGTTCGCCGACAAGCCGGAGCGGACGTACGACTACAGCGTGAAAGGCGTAGTGGAGGCGCTGTACAGGCAATTCCACAGCAAGATGTACCCGTATATGTATATCCCGTGCGAGCCGCACGTCGCCTTCCCAACCTGCAATTCTTACGGACTTCTCGGTATGCTTATCTATGACCGGGACCACGGCACGCACTACATGGAGGATATCTGGGACGATCTGTACGACAATCTGTCGTCGGAATTCGTCGAGATCGAGGGATCCATAGCGCTGCGGAGGCAGTACATATTCGGGCTGCGCCACTTGCCCGCGTCTCAAATAGGCTATGACCCGCTGGCGGACGTGCAGAACTACCTGCACTACGCCCCGCTGTTTCCGGGACTGTGCAAGCGCGCCTACGCCTTCATCCGCAAATATTCGCTGGAACTTCGCGACGGGGTCGCTTATATTCGCGGCAAGAAGTGGGAGGAAGTATTCGACATGGCGACGCTGTCGTTCAACCCGGCGCTCGTCATGTCGCAGCTTGAGATGGTGGCGACGGAATACGGAGACGCTCAGATGGCGGAGGGACTGCGCCGCGCGGAGGATCTCTACCTCGAGCGCTCGAAGGATCCAAAGGTACTCAAGTGGAAGAACGTTCCGGTGGTCGTCAGCGCGTTTCTGTCGTTTGCGCATCTGGCGAGAAAGGGCGACTGGACGGACATCATCCTGCGCGGCCCGGACGAGACCGCGAAGACCGGGCCTATACTCGCGGACTGCGCGTTCCCGGACGTGATGGTCGCCAAGGCGTCCAGCGGCGGAGACGATCTCGATCTCGTGCTGTACAACGGCGAGGAACCTGGCGAACACACAATACGTCTCGGCAGGCTGAAGCCCGATACGATATACGCAATCACGGGAACGGAGCGGACATTCCGCGCCGATGAGGCGGGGGAGGCGGAGTTTGCCGTGTATATCGACGGCAGGACGCCGGTACACGTCGCCCCCGCGGCGTAAGCAAACGCACAATCTCCCCCCGGAGGGGGGAATACGGCGCACTCCGAAAGCTGTTGCAAAAAGTATAGGTTTTTAACCA
>JAITKI010000144.1 GCA_031278515.1 Oscillospiraceae bacterium
CTTCGTGGGGAGAGGACGAACGACGGAGCGAGCAAGTTCCCGGCTTTAGCCGGAAACTTGCTTAGCGCAGTCCGTGAGGACGAGACGCACTCCTGTGCAAAAATTCTTTTCGCCTACGCCGAAAAGAACGGGAGAGCGAAAATCGCTGCAAACGAAATTATTCTAAGCGCAGTGAAAAGGATGGCACACGTATGGTCAAGGGCGTCACGCGGCGCGTCGTCGTGATAAAATCCCCCGACAAGGACATTTTTGACGAGGCGATTTTCATAGTCAGGGAGGATATGCCCGGAGAGACAGATCCGCGCGGCGTTGATGTGGTGATGCAGGCCCAATTGACGGCCGACGCGTATATACGCGACAACATCGAACGGCGGCGTCCCCCGCGTCTGCCCGCGCCCGTGTACGTGGCGGCTGGCGCGTTGCTGTCCGGGCTGGCCATGCTCGTCTACAGGCTTTGCGCATAGCGCCCGCCGGGCGCCTATCCGCGACGCCGGGCGTTTGTTACGGCCCGGGCTGTGACAAACGAAATGATTCTTCTTCGCCCGTTACGGCGAAGCCGCGATGAGGGAAGCCGCGAGTTTTACATTCGGATTGACATACCGGGCCTTGTTTTGCGTGTCGCGGCCGTGCTGTACGGCCGCCGCGGGACACCTGTGAAGGCAGGCCAGACACATCGTACACGAGCCGTCCCAAACCGGGCGCCCGCCGTCGTCCCGCCCGATACAGCCCATAGGACAGATCGCCGCGCACAGACCGCAGACCGTACACTTGCCGTCCGCGTGGAGCGCGCCGGCGACTGTCAGCGGCATATACAGCTGCCGGGGCGCCCGGGCGTCGATCTTCCCGGGCGTTTTGCTCTTTATCGCCGCGATTATTTCGTCAAGCCGCCTGTCCGCCCTCGCCAGCATCGCGCCCAGTCTCTCCTTAGGCGGGATATCCGACCACACGATGAAGTTATCCGGCATTACAAGCTCATACGAACCGTCAAAGCCGATTCCCCTGTCTTTCAGCACGGTATACAGCGCCGCCGACTCAAAGCCGTCGCTCGCCCCGCAGGTGAACACCCCGTATACAAACTGGCCGCCGTATCCCGTGAGCTTGAGCTTGTCAAAAAACAGGCCGACCGCTCCGGGCAGCGTCCCGGCAAACGTGGGCGCCGCGAAGCCCAGATATCCGTCCCCCGTGATGTCGTACTCATATGAACCGCTCCGCAAGGCGGCGCCTATCGAAACGGCGCGGTCGCCTGTCGCTTCCGCTATTTTCTCCGCGGCGTACTGCGAGTTGCCCGTGGCCGTGAAATAAAAGATCATACGTGTTCCCCCATGCCGAATTGTATGACGCCGTCGACGGCGGATATCGTGACGCGGTCGCCGCTCTTTATGCCTCCGTCGAGCAGCTTCTCGGCCGCGGCGTCCTCCACGGCGCTCTGTATGGCGCGGCGCAGCGGCCTTGCGCCGTATACGGGATCGAACCCTTTTTCGGACAGCGCGTCCAGCGCGGAATCCTCCACGGCAATCTCAACGCCCATCGCGCCTATTCTGTCCTTGACGGTGTCGAGCATTTTGGCGCTTATTTTTCTTATATCATCCTTGGTGAGCTGGCGGAAGACTATGGTCTCGTCTATCCTGTTAAGAAACTCCGGCTTGAACACGCGCTTGAGCTCGGCCATCACGGCTTCTTTTATCGCGTCGAAACCGCCTGACGCGTCCTCTCCCGCCGTGAAACCAAGCTTTGCGCGCTTCTCCGTGATATTACGCGCCCCGGCGTTAGACGTCATGACGATTATTGTGTTTCTGAAATCCACCCTGCGGCCCTGGGAATCCGTAAGGATGCCGTCCTCCATGACCTGGAGGAGAATATTGAACACGTCCTCATGCGCTTTTTCTATCTCGTCAAAAAGCACCACGGAATACGGCTTGCGCCGCACCTTTTCGGTGAGCTGGCCGCCCTCGTCGTACCCGACGTAACCGGGCGGAGAGCCTATCAGCTTCGACACGGTGTGCTTTTCCATGTACTCGGACATGTCGATGCGCAGCATCGCGCTCTCATCGCCGAACATCGCCTCCGCCAGAGCCTTGCACAGCTCCGTCTTGCCCACTCCCGTCGGGCCGAGGAACAGGAACGAACCTATCGGGCGCTTGGGATCTTTCAGTCCCACGCGGCCTCGGCGGATGGCGCGCGCCACGGCGCTCACGGCCTCGTCCTGCCCTATCACGCGGCGGTGGAGCACTTCCTCCATCTTCAGCAGTCTCTTGCTCTCATCCTCCGTGATGCTCGTCACGGGTATGCCTGTCCAGCCGGAGACTACGGCCGCTATGTCCTCCGCGCGCACGCCGTCCGGGTCGCCCGCGCGCACATTTTCCCAATTGCGGCGCGCGTTTTCTATCTCCCCCTCCAACTCGCGCTCGCGGTCGCGCAGACGCGCGGCTCTCTCAAAGTCCTGGCTCTTGACGGCGGATTCTTTTTCCTTGCTGAGATCTTCCCGCCTCGTCTCGAGGTCTTTGAGGTTCGGGGGCAGCCGGAGGTTATCCATCCTGACGCGTGAGGCCGCCTCGTCGATGAGGTCTATCGCCTTGTCCGGCAAATACCTGTCGTTTATATACCGGCTCGACATGCTCACGGCCGCCTCTATGGCCTCGTCGGTTATTTTCAGCTTGTGGTGCGCCTCGTACTTGTCGCGCAAGCCTTTGAGTATCCTAACAGATTCCTCCTGCGTCGGCTCGTTGACCGTCACCGGCTGGAATCTGCGCTCGAGCGCGGCATCCTTTTCGATATACTTCCTGTACTCGTTGAGCGTGGTGGCGCCTATCACCTGTATCTCCCCGCGCCCGAGCGCCGGTTTGATGATATTCGCCGCGTCAACGGCGCCCTCCGCCGCGCCCGCGCCTATTATGGTGTGCAATTCGTCCACCATAAGTATGACGTTGCCGGCTTTTTGCACCTCGTCGAGCGCCGTCTTTATGCGTTCCTCAAAGTCGCCCCTGTATCTCGTGCCGGCGAGCATACCGGAGAGATCAAGCGCCACGACGCGCCTGTCGCGCAGCGTCTCCGGCACGTCCCCGGCGATTATGCGCTGCGCGAGGCCCTCGGCTATGGCCGTCTTGCCAACGCCCGGCTCTCCGATGAGCACAGGATTGTTCTTTGTCCTGCGCGACAGTATCTGTATGACGCGGGCGACCTCCGTGTCCCTGCCGACGACGGGGTCGAGCGCGCCCTCGTCGGCCAGCTGCGTCAGATCGCGGCTGAACTGGTCGAGCGTACCCGTGTTGCCGCGCCGCACGACGCGGCTCACGCCCACGGGGCTTCTCGGATCATATTTGCCGCTCCCGAAGACGTTCAATATCTCGGTGTATATCTTGTTGATGTCCCCGCCTGTCGAGATTATCATCCGCGCGGCCGCGCTGTCGTGTTCGCGCAATACGCCCATGAGCAAATGCTCCGCGCCTATAAAGCTGTGTCCGAGCCTGTTCGCCTCCATCGCCGCTATCTCGACTATGCGCTTCGCGCGCGGCGTCAGCCCCTGCGGAGGCGTCTCCCCGCGTGAGCCGCGCCCTATACGCCTCACAATCAGTTCGCTTATCAGGTCGGGATCCAGTCCCGCGCCGCGCAGTATTCTTGACGCCGCGCTGCCGCTTTCGCGTGTCATCGCGAGTAAGATATGCTCGCTCCCAACGTATCCGTGTCCCAGCTCCGCGGCCGCCGCGTTTGCCAGCTCGAATACTTTCTTCGCGCTTTGCGTCAATCTGTCCTCAAATCTCATTTTGACTCCCTCCCCCGTCCGGCGACGGCGCGCCCTCCATCTTGCGGATGCGGTCTCGAATATGCGCGGCGGTCTCGAAATCCTCGTTTTGCACGGCGTTTTGCATCTGAGCGCGCAGCTTGTTTATCTCCAGCTTCTTTTTCAGATCGTCGTCCAGGCTGACATTCGGGCCCGCCTCCCGCGGCGTGTCCATATCCGGCTGCCAGCCCGTCCGCGGCGCGGCCAGAACGAGTTCCGGCGCCGTGAAGGCGGGCGCCGCCATCCCGAGCGCGCCCATAATAGGCGCGATACCGCGTCCGTGTCCCAGGAAGTCGCTGAAAATGCCGCCGAGCAGTCCGCCCGGCGCCATCGACGCCATGCCGCCGTATCCCAGCTTCGCGGCGCACTCCGAGCAGAGGTGGCGTTCCGTGACGACGCCGTTCACATTTGAGGTAAAGTGGAAATTGACCTCGTTTCTCCCGCAATTTTCACATTTCATTTTGATATCCTCCTTGTAAAAAATCAGTCAGATGATATTTATGAGCATCTGCTTTATTATGCTCGCCCTGATTGAATCGCGTTCCGCCGCGTCCGCCGGACGCAAGGCGTTTGCGCATGTGGCCGCAAGCATCATCCTCGCGGTGTGGCCGTCAATCGCCAGCCCGTCGAGCAGGTTCGCGACCAGCGCGGCCGCCGTGTTCGCGTCTATACTGTCGCCTATCGCGTTTACGGTGTGCATGACGAGTTCCTTGGGTTCCATGCTTATGCGCCTGATCCTGATGTAACCGCCCCCTCCGCGCCTGCTCTCCACAATATATCCGCGTTCGGGCGAAAAACGCGTCGATATGACGTAGTTTATCTGGCTCGGCACACAGTTGAACCGGTTCGCGAGATCGGCGCGCCGCAACTCCGCGCTTCCGTCCGCCTCATGCAGCATATCGTTTATGAAGCCGGCAATCACGTCGCTCATCCCCAATTGGCGCCACCTCTCCTCTCATCGATTTTTTGACTCCGCTTTGACTTTGACTATCTTTGACCTTGCGAGACCATTTTACCCCTTATGTCAGGAAAGGTCAAGGCCGCTATTCCGGCGAAAACGCGCCTCTCGGGCCGTCACGGCCAAATACACGCGTTTATCGCGATATTACTAACTGTTTCACATTTTTACGCCGATTTCAGCAGATGTCACGGAACGAATCAATTCGTTTGTGATGGCTTCGCCATCACAAACGAGTCACGGAGCTTACATCCTCGACCCCCGACCCCCCGCCACAATCACTAAACTCTGCCGCCGGCGCGCAAAAGCCCCCGGCCTACGCCGGGGGCTTTTGTCGCGCTCGCCGCGGGCGGCCGGTGCTTTGCGCTTACGCCCGCGTTT